>NZ_JBAEAP010000548.1:0-5360 GCF_056205495.1 Psychrobacillus sp.
CCTGTATTGACGTGTGCTGTATCAATTCCCATATGTATCCCCGTAAGGATATCTGTTTGTTAGTTGTCTCCGTCCATATCCATCTCTTCTTTTTTAACACCATACTTTTTTTGAATAAACTCCAGCATAAACGGCTGTGGCTTTCCAGTAAAAATTGGCTCAACACCAGTAGAATGTTCTACTAATTTCGTGAATGCACCATTGCCAGGAAGATACCCTCTCTCGCTTGGAAACGCATGGTCACTATTAGTAGAAATAAATGCCGCTCCTGCTCGCACTGATAAACAAGCCTGCGCAAGCTTCTCATAATTCACTTGATGGTCTATTCCCATTACGACAACTTCCGCTAGCTCATCAGTCGTCTCAATCCCAACAGAGGCAAGGGCATCGCTGAGTCCCTCTTCCCCGATCATGAAAACACTTTTTGCAGGATAATGCTCTGCAATATAATTAGCTGCAGCAATACTAGAAGAAATGATTTGCTCCTCAGATGTTTGAATTTCCATCTTTGCGAGCTTCTGCTGTAATTGCTTTTGAGTCATCGATGAATTATTTGTCACAAAGAAAGGCTCGATTCCTTTATTTTGCAAATAATGAACAAAATCGACAGCTTCACGAATTGGTGTTTGTCCCTTATAAACAGTTCCATCTAAATCTAAAAAGTATCCTTTATAGGCGGACATCGGAGTCCTCCGGTAAAAATGCCGAAACTGGTCCAAGTTCGTTAATTAAATAATTTTCTACTCTTTCAGGGAACTGTTTTAAATAAGGAAGGTTTTCCACCAATACGCTTTCTAATTGTTTATGGTCAACGGAAAAGAAATGTCTTACAAGCTCTTTTCTCATTTCAATCACAGCTTTTAAAGGGGCATCCATTTCAGGTGTAATAACTTTTTCATCGGTTAAAATATCAATTATATCGTCATAGCCACCTGGATCTCTCATGATGAAGCCATCAATCATAGAATTACCTACATCTATAACAGACTCAATCATATTTTGTCCAACTCGCTCCAGGGCTAACTTGGTAATTTCGTTTTCATTCCAGTCTTTATTGCCATCAATTAACACTAACAATTCTCTCATATGCTTTAGTGTCATTGCTATACTTTTACGGTCCACAAAATACATGGTACAGCCTCCTAATTTCTTGTTTTCGTTGATATCTACTTCTATTCTATAGTACCATAATTGTTAGGTAAGGAAGGAGTGTCAAGGGTGGAGCGATTCTTTTTATATGATGATGTCGAAGATACAAAAACAAGATTTGTTGGATTTACAGGCGAGTCTCAGCGTTACGACTTAGCGATCGTACAGAGCTCTCGATTTTTTGGAAAAGTTCTTGTAATGGATATACAATACAATCGGTCAGCCATCATAGGTTCAGATGATGTAGAAGAACCGGGCTACCTAGAGCATATTTTTAATAGATCCGAAGAGGAAGCATTAGAGCTTAGAGAATATTTAAGAGAATTACTGAGTTAATGATGACCCTGATATAATCAGAAAAGTTCTCTGTACACGTTTGGGAGAAAGCATCTCTTAAATGGTTAAGTTATAATGCACAAAAAAATGAGCTGGAAGCTATGCTTCTATGCTCATTTTACTTATTTACCCCATCACGTTCGCGATTGTTCAAGTCCCCTGTGTTCTATAATCAAATTTATCCTTGTCAACCTGTAAATATTTTTCTTCAATCTTTAAAGTGTCATCCCCTACCCACATAATGTCTAATGCTTTATCTACATAGTCATAATAAATCATTTCTTTCTTTTTCGTTTCATTGTTAATTATGTCTACTCTTACATTTTTATAATCTATAAATCTAGACATATGATATACCTGAGCTTTAAAATCGCCATTTGGAGAGTGTACGGTTTGACCAGGATGTCCTTGAGGTAAGAAATTAGGATTAACCATCCAACTACTCCAAAAAACTGCCGATGTTATGCCTAAAATACTCATAGAAACAAAGACTTTTTTAGGAAGGCCTTTTGGTTTCTTGCGAATGAATTTAATTGAAATTAGTACTATTAAAAGCACGATAGTAAAAAGGGTTGAACCCAGTCCTACAAAAACTAATAGATTAAAAAGCGTATTGTTCAATATTGAGCACCAACCTCATTAATAATAAGTCGTATATTTCCACCTAAGCACTGGTTATATATAGTTAATTCTAATCTTCTTTTGACTCAAAAGTAATTTCTATCTCATTCAAAAAGGCTAGGACAGCTGTTTTCATCTGTTCGACACCAGGTTGTTCTATAGGAAAATGGCCAGCTCCTTCTAAAATTACACATCTCTTCTTACATTTCAGTCGTTTATAAAAAGATTCACTTAATTTAAATGGCGTCATCGGATCTACTTCAGGATGGACAAGTAATATAGGACAAGCATCAAAATATTCAGGTTCAATAATTGGTTTCGCATTTAAAAAGGTTCTTAGAAATCGCAAAGGAATTTTTGTCCCCGCAGCTCGAGAATCTTGAATAATTAGTTTCGTCAGCTCATAATTATTTGTGATTAACTTCATTCTTGATACTTTAGAAACGGAGATCAGAAACGAATCTAATACAAGAGGGACGCGATCCAACGTGAATTTACCTAGTCGGCTAATTAACTTATTGGGGGCAATTTGATCACGAACCCTCTGATTACTTGTATCTACAAAAGTCGTAACAATCAAACCTTTCACTTGCTTACTCATACTAGCCACATGATATGCTAGCATGCCTCCGATACTTGCCCCTAATAAAACAATTGGCTTACCGTCTCGATTGAATTCCTGTTTAATAAACTCTGAAATTATTTCTATCCAATCATAGTATTCCATAGATTTCACTGACTCGGTGTAACTAAGACCATAAGGAGGAAGGTCTGGAGATACAACATCATATCCATATGCTTGTAACATCAGAGCATAGGGAGCCAATAGTCGCCCGTTTCCACCTGCACCATGTAGTAAAACAACTTTAATGTTCGAATCCAAAGCAGTCATTCGATCTAGATGTTATGATAGTCATTCCAAACCCACCATTCTTCAGCAGGTAGGTTATTGTCATTTATACGCAATTCTTCAGGAAAAAATCTCTGATAATTCTTCCAGTAAACTTCTGTTTCATTGTATGCTAAACGGTTAGTGTTTGAATTCACTCTCTTTCCTCCAAATAGTATTTTTATAGCAATTACTATTTCTCTTATAACATATTAACACACTAAATATTTCCAAACATAGATATGGAAAGATTATTGAGCATCTCAACTTGTTGTGTTTGAACCTTATCACCTTCATATGAGCGGAAATCATTTTTTCCTTTCAATTAGGTAATTGAAAGAGGTATAACCAAAAGAATAGAGAATTAATATTTATTACTGCTATATAGGAGGAAATAATAAAATGAGAGGACTTTTACTGGGAATCGTATGCTTAATAGGTATACTTGTTGGTTGCGCTGATCAGTCAGACACAGATCAAGCCAACGAAATTAACAAGCTTAAAAAGCAACTAGAACAACTTTCATTAGAAAAAGACAATCTAAAGGAGGAAAAAACCACACTGGAGCTGGCGATGAATGAAGAAGTGAATAAAGATTATTCTATGATTCTCGCAAAAGATATTGAAAAGTATCCTGTTGCACTTTATAAAACAACTAAAATCGACATCGATGGCGATGGTGAAGATGAAATAATTGAATTGCATGTAGATGCAGGAAAAATGGAGAACGGCCGTTATGCATGGGATGATGGGCAGAAGTGGTTGTTGGTCGTTAAAGACGGTGATAAAACCTATCCTCTTTTTGATGAATATGTTCAATTAGGCTATATAGATTTTAGTACAACCATTTTTGAAAGAAAACCATTAATCGTCATGATTAAAGCGCAGCACTCTGATAGAACTGTACAGAGTTTCAAATTTGATAAAGATGAACACGGATACTTGAAAGAAACATTTTATAAGAAAGAAAACACAAATAATCACTATAATGAGACCGCATCTTATGCCTTTTTTCAGGAAGCATTTCAATTCATAGACATGGCTTTTACAACTAACGCTTCCTTTATTCAAGAAAGTGAGAAAGATCTTCAAGATGAGGAAAAGAGATGGCTGGCCATCGGTCCAATGCTAGAGAATATAAGTAATGCAGAGAGATTGTTGGAGATGGCCACTAACCTAAATCCAGAGCTAAAAGTCTCTTTAGCAAACCTAATCAACTTACTTTACCAAATCGACAACAAGCCACCAACATCCGAGCAGCTGAATCAATTAAAATCAATACAAGATGTGTTCAAGGAAATAGATACAGCTAATTTAATCTTAGAAGAAGAGAATATAATACACCCTGAGATTGTTGAACTGGTAGAAAAAGTTAATATTATTCTTAATAATAACGCTGCAACTAACTCTTAATGACTTATTCTATTATTTGCTCCAGCAAATTTCCAGCAGTAAGTCCAAACACTATGATGTTATGAGAAAAGGCTATGTTAAAGGTAAAGGCTGATTTTAAATAGATATAAAAATGAGCTAGGATAATTCTCCTGGCTCATTTTTCAAATCTAACTAACGTTTTTTCAGGCATTTCAATCTGTTCAATGTCAAAGTTATTGATTCGAAGCGTTATCTCATCTACCCGCTTATCAGCCTCTTCTCCGACCCAACAACTATACAGTTCAAAATAATCACCTCTATCAATGTAACTGTCCATAATTTTACACAGTTCAATTAGTTTTTCTTTGGATTCGGCACATGTATTTTGGTTGATATATTGCGAAATCTCTATTCCCCAGTCACTTGATATTTCGTAAACAAAAGGAGTGGTAAATTGATGTTTTTTCACATCTCGTTGGTTATACTTATCTGAAAAACAGTTTCCTATTATAATCAAATCTTCTGACCCTTCATCGCTCAGAGGGATTTCTACATTACATCCAATATAGCTTGCTAAGCTCAATGCACTCTCTCCTTCCTGCTACCCGTTAGCATAACATTATCCCAAGAAAAATTCATTTGCTATCAGTAATATTCCTTCGTTTATTTTTTCTAATATAAGTTTTTTCTTCTCGAAATTAGAAAAATTCCAGTAACAATTAAAATCTAATAATACATTTACCTCAGTAAATCCTTCCGTAGTTTTAGGTACAATACTATGCATAGCTAAATCATTTACACATCTAATCATTATTTTTTTTGTTTTTTCTGTCTTAAAACTTCCTAATAAATCCAAATATAACGCTGCAATACATCTTACTTCATCACCAAATTTAACTTTATTTTCTTTCCAATTTTTTTCAAAATCTAATCTTACTGCTTCTTCTTCTTCAGTTAAATTGTGATTGGACATCACATCAAGGATGTATTC
>NZ_JBAEAP010000549.1:0-4455 GCF_056205495.1 Psychrobacillus sp.
GTAAGTAAAGAAATTGTTCCTGCCAGTGAATCACCTATTAGAGCTCTCCCCATTCCAATTTGATAAGTAGGATAATTTTCATCAATATAAGGAACTAGCTCTTGTGCTATAAACCTTGAATACGCAAGCTGTTGCTCTCCCTCAGGATGATATTTACTTCGGCGATCTTTTACATTTTTATAAGGCACGCCCACAATGATTAAGTTTTCTATTTCCCGGTTTTCATATAATTCATCTGCAATCCGGGATATTCTGCCAAGCTGAAAGTAGTCTTTTCCGTCTGATGCGATTAAAACACTATATTTGTATAATGGTGAATAATTGGGAGGTAAATAAATTAATAACTGGATCTCTTCATCTAAAGCTTTACTGTAAATTGTTGTATCTTGTAATGTGCCTCGATTCATATTTACACCTCGTTGTCATGTTATATAGAAATTGTATCATATACTGGTAAAGAGGTATAATAAGAGGAGTCGCAAGGAATCTTTTACAATGTTAGATTATAAGGAGGTTATTTTTTGGAAAATGAATCATTAAGAGTGCATTCGAGAACAGTAGAGCAAGCCACGTTAGATGCCTTAAAACGTAGAGGGGTTACCATCGAAGAGGTTGCTAAAATCGTGTATGAAATGCAGTTTCCTTATAATAAAGGATTAACAATTGAACATTGTATTGAGTCGATCAAGAGTGTCATGAAAAAAAGAGAAATGCAGCATGCCATCTTAGTTGGTATTGAATTAGATGAGCTTGCTGAGAAGAAAATGCTTTCTGCTCCTCTTCAGCAAATTGTAGAAGCAGATGAAGGTTTGTTCGGAGTAGATGAAACAATCGCATTAGGCGCTGTATTTACATACGGAAGTATAGCCGTCACCACGTTTGGGCATCTAGACAAGAATAAAATAGGTATTATATCTAAACTAGATACAAAGAAGGGTGGAAGTATTCATACCTTTTTAGATGATTTAGTTGCAAGTATCGCTGCTAGCGCAGCATCTCGTCTCGCTCACCGAACAAGAGACTTAGAAGAAGCAAATGAAACCTTTGAAGATATAGCACCAGAAGAAACAGCTCCAGAGACTAAAATTAAAGGTACAACAACATAATATAGTCGTATGAAAGTCTGTGGACAAACTGAAATTGAAGTTTGTTTGCAGTCTTTTTAGTTCAATGAATTTATTAGCAATTTATTTCCCCTATCAAATGGTAATTTTCAGGAGTGTAGGGGTTATCAATTAACATGATTAGGTACATTATTTCTAAAGTATTGTAAAGAATAAAATATATAAGAGCATATTAAAAGGAGGAGAATCATCTGACTCTCCTCCTACATGTTCTAAGTAACTACGATATATTACTATTTCAAAATAAAAAATTGACTTTTAGAAAATAATCTATTCGATTGTAGTTGTCTCGGTTATAGTAGAGTCACTTTGTTGGAAATATAAAAAAGTTTCCTCTTCTAGTTCATTTTGTAAACGTTCCTTGTTTAAGCCTATGGACATTGGTCCTTGAAAAATAGGTTCCCACCATGTTTGAGTTTCAGTCATTATATTTCCTCTCCTTTTTAAAAGCTTTTAAATAATTCATTTGATTTTTATATACCCCAATTTGTTGCACCATCAAACACTAATTACGAAATTAAAACTTTTCATAAGACAGGACTGGTTAAAGAACGGTTAAAAAGATTACTTTATAACTCATCCTTTAAAAGTAGTATGCCATTTTTGCATCATTTAATGTACTAGGAAGAAAATCCAATTTCTTTCGTCTACTTGAAAAAAATAGTATGCTTTAGCAAGAAGGTCTTTTAGCACTAAAGAAGTTTTACTACAAAACAAAGTCGATGAGGAGATGATTTATGTGAAATTTACTTCACAGCAGTTGGATATTATGTTAGAGGAGCACCACGCTTTTTACTACTCAGGCATAACAAAATCCGCGAAGTTTCGAATCGAACAATTAGAAGTATTGAAAAAAACGATTAAGAAGTATGAAGCTGAAGTAATTGAAGCTCTTTATAAGGACTTAAGAAAGAGTGAGTTTGAGTCATATACGACAGAAATAGGCTTAATATATGAAAGTATTTCAAACATGAATAAAAACCTAGAGCACTGGATGCAGCCTAAACAAGTGAAGACTCCAATGGCCTTAATGCCATCTAAAAGTCAGATTATTAGTGAACCCTATGGAACTGTATTAATTATTGCCCCATTTAACTATCCTTTTCAATTAGTAATGGAACCGTTAATTGGTGCAATTGCTGGCGGTAATTGTGCCATGATTAAACCTTCGGAAACTACTCCTCACACTACTAATATAGTGAAAAAGATTGTTGCAGAGGCATTTCATCCGCATTATATAAGAGTCGTGGAAGGAGAAAAAGAAGAAACTTCCCTTTTAATCCACGCTCCATTTGATTTTATTTTCTTTACAGGTAGTGTAAATGTAGGGAAGGTAGTAATGGAAGCAGCTTCTAAAAGACTCACTCCTATTGCTTTAGAATTAGGTGGGAAAAGCCCGGCTATTGTCGATCATACAGCTAACTTAGATTTAGCCGCTAAACGTATTATTTGGGGTAAATTAGTGAACGCCGGACAAACTTGTATTGCACCTGATTATTTATTAGTAGAAGAGCCGGTAAAAGACAAGCTGATTGAAAAATTACAGGAAGCAATTCATCTTTTTTATGGAGAAAATGTACAAGAAAGTACAGACTACGGCAGGATAGTTAATACCAATCACTTTAAACGACTACAAAAAATGATTGTACAAGAAAAGGACCAGATTATTTTTGGTGGAAAATCAGACAAGGAAGATTTATATATAGAGCCTACAATTCTAGATGGTGTACAATTTTCTAGTCCATCTATGCAGGAGGAAATCTTCGGACCAATTTTACCTGTAATCACTTACAAAGAGTTACCTGATATTATTCGTCAGATTAGAAAATTCCCTAAACCTTTAGCTGCCTATATGTTCAGTGAGCATGAGGGAGCTCAAAACTATTTCCTAGAAGAGCTTTCATTTGGTGGCGGTTGTATAAATGATACTATCATGCATGCAGGTAGTGCACATTTACCTTTTGGTGGGGTAGGAAACTCTGGAATGGGTGCATATCATGGACTAGCGAGCTTTGAATTATTTACTCATCAGAAATCTATTGTGAAGAAGAGCACAACTATACCTCTTAATGTAGCATTCCCGCCTTATAAGAACAAAATAAAGCTAGTAAGAAGTTTATTAAAATAATAGTATTTTTTGGAGGTGCGATGATATAAAATTGTCGCACCTTTAGTGCGTTGTAATTATTTTATGGACAAATGGTGACATTACATAATCCAATAATATCAATCGTATATTGACAATTTATATCTTTTTTACTACTATTTGAATTAAGAGAGTTGTGTTTTTACGATAAATTTAAAATGGAGGACAAGTAATGGAGTCCATATTTGGAACAGGGTCCAAAGATTTATTGCTCACAGTAAAAGATGCTTTACATAAAGAGTCGTTGTCAGATATTAACCTACTGGAAGAAAAACTTGAAGATACATTTTATAAAATGAATCTGATGAGCTATGCAGTAAATGAAACCATGATTATTGCTTTAACTGATCATGCTGGAAAAATATTATATGTAAATGACAAATTTACGGAGATCTCTGGTTACTCTCGTAAAGAATTAATCGGAAAAACTCATCGAATTATTAATTCCTTCACCCACCCGTCTGGATTTTTTGAAGAATTGTGGAAAACAATTCTTCAAGGTCAAACATGGGAAGGTGAAATATGTAACAAACGTAAAAATGGAGAATTGTATTGGGTAAAGACTTATATTTTACCTATTAATACAATTGAACAAGGTACATACTTTTTAAGTATTCGGACAGATATAACGAATGAAAAAGAAAATGAGCTACGTTTAAAGACTAATATCATTAATTCCTTTGATACTGTAGTGAGACATGTAAATAACTTAATCTTTAGATTAGATAAAGAATTGAATTTTACCCTACTAACCGGAAAGATAGCAACAGAGTATTTTGTGGAAAAAGGAATTCCGATGATTCATCCTTCTAATGAACTGTTTGCGGAACAAACATCTCGATCCTTCAGTCAGACGATGGATTATTTTCCTAAGGAAATATCTGATAGATTTAAGCATAATATTTCTAAGGTCTTTTTAGGGAAGGAAGTTTCTTATAAAGAATGGTTTGGGCCTAAATGCATTCATATCACAATCTCACCTATTGAAAAAGAAGGTGAAATAATGGGCACTATAGGAATAGGAAATGATATTACGGAAATAGAAAACACTAGAAGGAAGTTATCAGAGCTAGCGTACGAGGATCATTTAACAAATACATACAATACTGCAGCATTAAATAGAGATATTCAACTTAAGATAAAATTAAAGGAAAAGTTTAGTTTTCTATATATTGATTTAGACCG
>NZ_JBAEAP010000550.1:0-3063 GCF_056205495.1 Psychrobacillus sp.
GACAGTAGCTGCCCACTTATCAAACTTTTCCTTGTCGGTAGCATCTCCTGTTATAAATCGCTCCTCTACCCCATTTGCTCGGAGCGCTCGCCACTTATAATGGTCACCCTCAAGCCAAATCTCATGTAAATTTGCAAAAGCTTTATCCTCTGCTATTTCCTTGGCAGAAAGATGACAATGATAATCGATGATTGGCATATCCTTTGCATACTCGTGATATAGCTTCTGAGCAGTCTCTGTTTTCAGTAAAAACTGCTCATCCATAAATGCTTTCATACATATCCTCCCTTAGTCCATTAGCATTCCACCGTTAGCCTCCACTATTTCTCCTACTAGATAGCTAGAATAATCGGATGCCAGAAAAAGCGCTACCCCTGCAATATCGTCTGGTGTTCCCGTTCTTCCCAATGGAATTTGAGCCGTCATCTTATCCAGTAGCTCCTGAGAAGAATATCTTTCATGGAATGGCGTTTCAATAACTCCAGGGGCAATGCCATTGACACGAATATTGTATTCTAGCAGTTCCTTGGCAAGCCCCCTAGTCAATGTGCTCACTGCGCCTTTCGCCGATGCATAGGCCACCGCACCACCGCCTCCTCCATTTCTCGCTGCAATAGAGGTTATATTAATGATATTTCCATTTGCAGATTCCTTTAGAAGCGGAAGGGCTGCCTTTGTCACATGAAAGACAGAGGATACATTAATATCAAAGATGTTATTCCATGTGTCATGATCGAGATCCTCTATTTTAGAACGCTTTACCATCGTTCCTGCATTGTTGACTAAAACGTCTAGACGTCCAAACCGAGCTTTTATTTGCTCCACCATTTCCTGTATGTGAAGAGGCTTTGTCACATCACCTGTCACTAGTAAATTCTCTGCTCCCAATGCCGCCACGGCGTTCAATGTTTCCTTTGCTGCGTCTACATTCGAATTGCCATGAACCACTAGCTTTGCCCCAGCTTCCGCAAACGCTTTAGCAATAGAGCTGCCAATTCCTGTGCTGCTACCTGTCACCCAAACAACCTTGTCTGTAAATGAAAACATGAGATACCCTCCAAACATATTATTCTCTTACATAAATAGATCTGGTAAGAACATGACAATAGAAGGAACAAAGGTTAATAAAAGAACCAAAGCGAATACACCTAATATAAAAGGAATCGACTCTTTTATATAATCCTCTAATGGCACCTTCATAATCGAGGTTGTCGTATACATCGTGACACCAACTGGTGGAGTCATTCCTCCAAACGTAACGATTGTCATCATCAAGATCCCAAAATGTACCGGGTCCACTCCTACTTGTTGAACAATTGGTAGGAAAATAGGCGTCAATAACAGAACCAATACGGTAGACTCGATGAACATTCCCGCAATAACAAGGAAGAGTAATATTAAAATGATCATCAGATGTTCATTAGTCGTGATTCCTATTAAAAAGTCAGCCGCATTTTGTGGTAAGCGATCATATGTAATTAGGAATCCTAGAATAGAAGAAACGGAAATGATTAATAATATAGATGCATTATCTGTCACTGATTGAGAAAGTGCTTCTTTAAAGTTTTTCCAGTTTAACTCTTTGTAAATGAAGAAACCAATTATTAGGGCATAAACTACTGCGAATGCTCCCGCTTCAGAGGCTGTGAATATTCCAAAGCGAATACCCACTACTAATATGACTGGGAACATAAGCGCCCAAATACTTTCTTTTAAGGTGATCATAATCTCTTTAAAAGTTGCTCTTTTTTGTACAACATTACTATCATAGTTACGCTTTTTAGCTATAACATAGGAGATGACCATCAAAAAGACCATCATTAAAAGACCAGGGATAATACCAGCCAAGAAAAGTTTCCCAATGGAAACCTGCCCGACATATCCGTAAAGGATAAGTCCGATACTAGGCGGTATAGTAGCGGTGATTAAGGAACTAATCGCTATAACAGAAGCAGAATACCCCCCTGAATATCCACGGGCAATCATTTTATGACCTAGAATACGGCTTTGCATAGCTGCATCAGCATTGGCTGAACCTGATACACCGCCCATAACAGTACTCAAAACAATAGATACATGTGCAAGGCTTCCTTTCAAATGTCCCGTTAAGGCATTTGAAAAACGAATTAGACGATCTGTAATACCTGATGCATTCATCAAATTCCCTGCAAGTATAAAGAAAGGAACAGCTAGAAGCGGAAAAGACTGCGTTCCAGCCACCATCCGTTGGATGGTAATTTCAATAGGTAAATCTGAGCCTACTAAAAAATACATAAGGCTGGCAATCCCTATAGCAAAAGCAACTGGCATATTAAGAAAAAGTAAAATAAAGAATACGACCGCAACTACTAACAAATGATTCCCTCCCTATGATTTCAACTCGTTATTTGATGATGATTTAAAGCCGATAACTTCTTCCTTAATCTGACTCAGAATAGTTAAAATCATCAAAACGCTTCCTACTGGTACTGCTAAAGTTATAAAAGAATAACTTAATGGAAGGTTGCTAATTTGACGAGCTGAATTCTCCATACTCAATTGGAAACCATACTTTGTTAAAAAAAACAAAAATGCCAAAACAAGAACTTTTGTAAAGAGTTCTATGATATTTTTAACTTTTTGAGGCATGGCCTTTACAAATACATCCACAGTAATGTGTTTTCGTTCTCTTAAAGTGCGATTTGCTCCCAAGAATATTGCCCACACAAAAAGCAATTGAGCAAATTCAACTGACCATGAGAGGGGCCAGCCAGCCCATCTCATAATTGCAGCTAAAAAAACGAAGAACACAATTCCAATCATTAAAAAGTTTGTCAGAAAGTTTTCGAACTTCACATATACTCCTGCAACTCTATTGATCATTGCAATCACTACTTCCCTAGAATATTGTTCACTTCATCCTTCAAATCTACATAGCCATCTATCTTTTCGTAAACGACCTCTGTTGCTTTTTTAAATGCGTCGATATCTACTTCGTTAATCTCGACGCCAGCCTCTTTCATTTTTTCTTCAAAGTCAGCTAACAATCCAATTGTATTTTCAGAAGCTTCCTCCCCAGCTTTT
>NZ_JBAEAP010000551.1:0-4147 GCF_056205495.1 Psychrobacillus sp.
CGAGCAAGGAAGACACGAATAGTAAGCTGGCTAAAACCGTGAACTTCGATAAATACACTTCCATTTTGGAGACCGGCAATGAAATCAGCTGCTTCCATGCATTCGTCTCATTTTCTATACTTGCTATAAATGAAGTCAAAATGGCGATTCCTAACACAAGCGCCAAGGGGGTAAACGAGTGTACGTTTGCTAAATAATATCCCCAATCATCGTCACTTTGCTTTAGTAAATAATCCTTCCGTACGCCGTAGTTGACCATTTGCAATGCAATCACTCCGAACGGACCTAAAAATGCTAGAAACCATAGCCCTTTTCGCTTTATTTTCAAAAAGTCTGCCTTTATCAGTTTTCCAATCATACGACCTTCTCCTCTGCGGTCATTTGAAGGAATGTATCCTCTAACGATCTTTTTTCCTCTTCCACTCGGTAAATGGAGTAGCCTCCGTGCACGAGGGTATGGATCGCTTTCGATACTTTTTCATCGGAATGCTCAGACAGTAGAATGATGCCGTCCTGCCACTCTGCTTTTATGCCGTTTCCTAATAACGAACGCCATGCCTGCTCACTATTACTCACCTTCAGTAAAATCTTTTGCTTAGCATGCATGCGGAGAGCCTCGATGGAATCCTGGTAAATCATTTTTCCTTTTGAAACGATTCCAACGGTCGTTGCCATTTGGTCAATCTCGGACAATAAATGACTGGAGATTAAAATAGTCATCCCAGTTTCAGCGGGTAGCTGTTTAATCAGGTTGCGAATTTCGATAATCCCGGATGGGTCCAGCCCGTTCGTTGGCTCATCTAATATTAATAGCTCCGGACTGTTTAATAGAGATGCCGCTATCCCTAGGCGTTGCTTCATTCCCAACGAGAATCCTTTAACCTTTTTATTGGCCACCTCAGATAATCGGACAATCTCTAAAACCTCGTGGATTCTTGTTTTCGATACCCCTAGGATCTTCCGTAACGCCTCTAAATTTTCATACGCCGTTAAATGGGGATAATAGGATGGGTTCTCTACTAGGGAACCCACTCTTTTTAAAATATTGATGCGCTCTTTATGTAAATCCTTTTCAAAGATTTGAATCGTGCCGGACGACGCCTTCATCAGCCCTAATAGCATACGGATGGTCGTTGTTTTGCCTGCTCCATTCGGTCCTAAAAATCCGTAAATTTCTCCCTTACGTATTTTCATATTCAGCCCTTCTACGGCTACTTCTTTTCCAAAACGCTTCGATAAATTATTTGTTTGTACTACATATTCCATTTCCCTCACCTCTTTATCTATGTTAAAGATGAAAGGTTAAAAGAACGTAAGGGGAAAGGTTAAATTTTGTTTAAAAAATAGTGGTGGGAATGGGGTGCTGACAATGTGAGCTTGTTATATTAAAAGTATTTGAATATTCAGGTATTTATTGTGTTAAAATACATTATATAGAAATGAACGTTTCAGGTAGAAAGGGGTGTTGAATGATGACTGTCGATATGTATATTGCTTTAGTTTTTTTATTAATGGTTATCAGTTTCGTTTTACAGTACTTTTTAAGACGGAAATATAACATTACTACTCCTGATAGGTTTTTTAAATTTGTGAATAATACACATAAATGGATAGAAATATTCTTGTTTGTTCTAGTAATTATTATCATTGGTTTATTTTGGTTTGTGCAGCATTGGGTATGGGTCTATTTACTAATTGCTATTGGCGTTGTTTTACTTAGTCTCCGCGCTTATGTAGAATATAAATACGAACGAGAAGAAAGACAATATATTATTACCCTTGTCAATCTTGTAACCTCTTGTGTACTCTTTGGTCTATTATTGGTTAATTATAGCTGACAATGATTGTAGAAAATAAGGCAAAGGAAAAACGCATAGACGTAATGGTCTATGCGTTTTTCGGTTACTTATTTAGTTATATTTTTTCTCATACTGCATTACTTGTATTTCTTCCACTTGATCTTCTTTGACTGACCGATTATTCGAGGAAACCGACCGATTTTTGTTCCGAACCGACCGATTATTCGAAGAAACCGACCGATTTTTGACCCGAACCGACCGATTATGAGCAAAAACCGACTGATTCCTATTAAAAAGGCCACCTTGGTAGGCTTATCACCCTTGTAGATTCTGGTACCTAGAGTGTTAACAAGAATCCCGATTGTACAATGTGAAATATGCAGAATAAAACGCATAGATGTAAGGATCTATGCGTTTTTCGGTTACTTATTCAGTTATTCTCATACACCATTACTTGTATTTTTTCAATTTGATAGTCGTTCCCTTTTCACTAGACTCCATGTCCCAGTCCAGCTTCATGCCCTTCACCATCATATCCACGATGGATAAGCCTATTCCTGCTCCAGCTTCATCGGATTCGTTTTTCATGCCTTTCCCTCTGTCGGAAATAACGATAGCATCGTATTGGTCGGTAGTTTCCGTTTTGACGCAAACATAAGCCCCATTCTTTGCATGGCGAAGCACGTTTTGCAATAAATTATCTAGTATACTCCCTAACCAAATCGGGTCAATTCTCCAGTTATTTTGTGCAAAAGGGACCAAGTGGACGTCCACTTCAAACCCTTCCTTTTCGAATACGGGATACCATAAAGCTAGACATTCCTTTACATAGCGGACAACGTCCATTTCCTTCGACTCAAATTTGTATTTACTAGCCATGAGCAGCGTATATGACATCAGATTTTCAATGAGTCTGTCCACATTCACAACCGAGGACTCAAGCGATTGGATCGCTTTCTTTCCTTCGTCAGATAAATCCTCTTTTGCAATCGAATACGCTTGAGCTCTTATTTTCGTTAATGGAGTACGCAAGTCATGAGACAGATTGGCGATCAGCTCTCTACGTAGCTGCTCCTCCTTCTGTTCGCGCTGCTTGCTTTCCCTCAGCTCACCTACCATTTGATTGAATGTCTTTTCAAGCTGTCCGATCTCGTCCTTCTTTTTCACCGGAATCCCAATTGGCAGCCCGTCTACATCCCGTATTTCCATTGCCTCCTGTAAATGCAATAACCGCTTTCGAATGCTTCGAAAGAATAGAAAGGACATGAATAGGAACAGGAAAATGATAGCCATCACACCTGTTATGAAAATGAGTCCATATCTGTCATACATATTGGCAAGTGGCGGATCAAACTCGGACCTTGGCAGCTCGAGTACAACGAAGCCGTTCGTCTCATCTTGTCCGACAAATGCAATAACCGTAAAAGGGTTCCCTCCATAACGCTGTTTGATAAACTTTGCCGTATAGGCAGGCGACCACTCTGCAGGAAGCCCATCCTGTGCATCCTTTTGGCTCGCGAGTTTCCCTTGTCCATCCACCCAAAACATGGATGCTCGTGGATACTGCTCCTTCCAACGTTCAAAAACCTGTTGAACGGATTCGATTGTGGCGTTTTGCATTGCGTTTGCTTCCTGATGCCATTTGTCCTCTACTGCATTTTCCTCAACCGCACCTTTATTTTGCGTTTCCCCAGAATTATAGGAAACACCAAACACAAACAAGGCAATAATCAAGTATGCAGCCTGAACGATAAACATCGCTAACAAAATCAGCAGCATATACTTTGCTAGTAAGGATTGGAATAATCTCTTCATAGTTTTACCCTATATCCTATACCGCGGATTGTTTCAATAATGGTCGGCTTCGCCGGGTTCTGTTCAATTCTTTCCCGTAAGTAACGAATATGAACCATCAGCGTCTTATCCCCCTCCATGTATCGCTCTCCCCAAACCCCTTCATACAGCTGTTCCTTCGTTAGGATTTGATTGAGATGACGAATAAAAAATTGTAGCAGATGATACTGCTTGCCAGTTAACTGGATTTCTTCATTCGTCTCATTGTCCACTATGCGCATATCCTTAGTATGTATGGTCAGATGCTGAAGTCTCAATACATCTTCATTTTTTTGGTATCTCCGTAATAGGACCTCAACACGAGCAGCCAGCTCATCCGGATGAAACGGCTTCGTCAAATAATCATCTGCAAAATTAAGCCCCTCTATCTTATCGTCCACCGCGGTCCGCGCCGAAAGCATTAAAATAGGCAGGTCCCCCTTCTCCTTCTTCATGCGCCGTCCAATCGAAAAGCCATCCAGCCCTGGAATCATCACATCCAAAATAGCAAGATC
>NZ_JBAEAP010000552.1:0-3115 GCF_056205495.1 Psychrobacillus sp.
CAGAATAAAATTAAATTTATATAAAAGAAAAAAATATCGAGTTATTAATAAATAAAAGGAGTAGACTGTAAGACGGTTGTTTTGTATTTATAAAAATTACGTTTTCATAGTTGTGTGTACTATGTTAAAGGAGAATAAAAGTGACGCAATATAACTTAGAAGAATTAAAACTGTTGAATCAAGTAATTTTTGCTTTATTTATAGTAGCAGATTTAGCTCTTGGCCTCTTTTACTATAATAATGAGTTTCCTTGGTTCGCGTTAATAGGTTCAAGTATCGGACTAGCTATAATTGTTCTTTGCTGGACTGGAAAAAAATATATATACTTTGTCTCATTTTTATTGGTTTATACGATCCTATTCTCATTAGTTTATAACTGGCATGCAGTTTTTCATTAATCAGAATATCTTTTAAGCCATTGTTTACCTAAATAAACAATAAGCTATTTATACTAATTTACATTGGAGGTCATATTATGTCAGAACAGGAAAACAAGGCTACATACTTAGATAAACGCTCATCTAGACGTACTTTTATCAAAAATTCTGGTTTAACAGTCGGTGGAGTTGTACTAGGTGGAGCACTCGGCTCTTTACTAGGTAAAGACTCAACATCTAAAACTAACGAGACTGGGGTTCATTCAGCGACTGCTGGGGTTAACTTCAACCAAGCACTGATGTATTTTGACAAGGCACAATTTGATACGATAGAGGCTGCAGCAGAGCAAATTTTCCCTAAAACTGAGGTAGGACCTGGTGCGAAAGAATTACTTGTTGCGTATTATATCGATCACCAACTAGCTGGAAGCTTTGGCCTGAACTCAAAAGAATATATGACTGGTCCTTTCTTCCCGGGAGAAGCGGTTCCACAACAAGGCTACCAAACACATTTGAATCGTCAGCAAGTATTTAACCTTGGAATTATAGCTTTAAATACAGAAGCTGCAAAGAAATCCGAGGATAAACCTAAATTCGCCAGTTTAACAGAAGAACAACAAATCGAAATCTTAAAAGATTTTGAAGCTGATAAAGTTAAATTAAATGGAGCTGTTAGCTCATCCTTCTTCTTCTCTTTACTTAGAAAAGTAACCATTGAAGGAGTATATGCTGATCCTATGTACGGCGGTAACAAAGATATGGCTGGTTGGAAAATGAAGAATTTCCCTGGCCATCAATCAAGTTATACTAATGTGTTAGAAAAAGATGAATTCGTGAAAATAGATCCTATGAGCTTAAACTCTCAGCATACACACTAATATACACCAATAGAAAGGGTGAACAACTTTGGCAACTAAATTACCAAAAACAGATATAGTTTTAGTAGGAGTAGGTTGGGTCGGCGGTATTATCGCAGCAGAACTTACAAAAAAAGGATACAAAGTAGTAGGTATAGAGCGTGGTAAAGAACGTTCGACTGAAGATTACTTTATGGCTCATGATGAACTACGTTACGCAGAGCGTAAAGAAATGATGCAAGATCTTTCTAAAGAAACGATTACATTCCGTCACAATATGACACAACGAGCATTACCTTACCGTGAATGGGGTAGCTTCCTAATCGGAGAAGGAACAGGTGGTTCAGGAGAGCATTGGAATGGTCAAACTTACCGCTTCCTGCCATACGATTTCGAGATCTATTCAGAAACTGTTAAACGTTACGGAAAAGGTAAAATCCCTAAAGGGATGATGCTTCAAGACTGGGGTATAACATACGAAGAGTTAGAACCATACTTCGATAAATTTGACGCTATGACGGGTATTAGCGGTGAGGAGAATCCATTACCTGGTTCTCCACAAATAAAATATCCTAACCCGCCGATGCTGGAAACACCTGCTATAAAATTATTCAAAAGTGCAGCGAAAGAGCTTGGATATCATCCATACCATATGCCTTCTAACAATTTATCGCAATCTTATACTAATCCAGATGGCGTTTCTCGTGGCGCTTGTCAATATTGCGGCTTTTGTGAGCGTTTTGGTTGTGAATATGGAGCAAAAGCATCACCAGTAGTTACAGTTTTACCTGTAGCTAAAGAAACTGGTAACTTCGAAGTACGTACTCATTCTGTTGTACGTAAAGTTCTACACACGAATGGAAAAGCTACTGGCGTGTTATACGTTGATATACGTACTGGTGAAGAGTTCATCCAAGAGGCAGATGTAGTTGTAGTATCAGCCTATCAAATGAACAATATTAAACTATTATTAAACTCTCAACTTGGCCGTCCATATGATCCAGTTACTGGTACAGGTGTCATTGGTAGAAACTATGCATACCAAACAATTCTAGGGACTGCTGTAGGTTTCTTCGATAAAGAGTTCAATTTATACGGTGGTGCAGGATCTCTAGGAGCACAAATTGATGACTTTAACGGAGACTTCTTTGATCATACTGACTTAGATTTCTTACATGGTGCGACAATTCAAATTACCCAATTAGGGGATCGTCCTATTGCAAACAATCAGATTCCAGCAGGCGTTCCAACTTGGGGTAAAGAATTTAAAGACGCTTCTGTTACAAATGCAAACCGTGCTCTTATTGTAAAAGCACAAGGGGCTTCCCTTCCTTGGCAAGATAATTACATCGATCTAGACCCAACTTATAAAGATGCATTCGGTGATCCATTACTTCGTATGACGTTTAATTGGAAAGATCAAGATCGTCAACTAATGAAGTTTATGGGCGAAAAATCAGCTGAGATCATGAAAAAAATGGGTGCAAAAGATATCAAAATTAATGGCCTCGAAGTCGGAGATTACGATATTCGTAACTACCAATCTACTCATAATACTGGTGGAGTAATTATGGGCTCAGATCCAGAAACAAGCGCTTTAAACAGCTATCTACAAATGTGGGATTGTGAAAACGTATTTGTACCTGGTGCAAGTGCTTTTGCTCAAAACTCAGGTTACAACCCAACTGGTACAGTTGGAGCACTAGCATATCGTGCTGCAGAAGGTATTGAAAAATACTTAAAAACTGGCGGATCTTTAGTTTAAAAACAAGACGCTTCTAAATAAACAAATAATATTTGCATAAACTTAACAAATAATTTCTACTCATAGAATTAGCCAACAACTTAAAAACTGCTATCTTCTTTCCATCAAAAGAAGGT
>NZ_JBAEAP010000553.1:0-3935 GCF_056205495.1 Psychrobacillus sp.
TGTTAATGAAGGAAGACGGTCAGTTTGAGCTAATTGGAGAAACTCGCGATGATGCTGCTGGTGAAGCTTATGATAAAGTAGCTAGAGTCTTGAATCTTCCTTATCCTGGCGGTCCACACATAGATCGTCTAGCAAATGAGAGCGATCAAGCAGTGCCTTTTCCAAGGGCCTGGCTAGAGGAAGGCTCTTATGATTTTAGTTTTAGTGGCTTAAAATCAGCAGTCATCAATTATCAGCATAATGCGGAGCAAAGAGGGGAAGCAATCAACCCTAACCATCTTGCCGCAGGCTTCCAACAGAGCGTAATAGAAGTGCTCACTACTAAAACTCTTCGTGCAGCTAGGGAATTTAAGGTTAAGCAAGTAATTGCTGCTGGTGGTGTAGCAGCAAATAAAGGACTGCGAAATTCATTGGAAGAAGCATTCCATAAAGAGAATATTCCTTTTTATGTGCCTCCAATCAAATTATGTACGGACAATGCAGCCATGATCGCTGCTGCTGGCAGCTCTAAATTTTCAGCTGGGCAAACAGGGGATTTAGCGATGAACGGTCGTCCTGGGTTAGAATTAAATAGCTGGAACTAAACGAAATCCTCTTTTCTTCGACAAGAAAGGAGGATTTTTTACCATGTATTATTTCGGTTGTCAATAGAGAACATTCGTACTTATGCACAATTTGTTGATAACTTGTTAGTAAGTTGTGTGTTTTCAATATATTGTGGTTATTTATACTCACAACTTGTGGAAAACTAAGTTTTTAATCTGTGGACAATGTGGATAAACCTGTTGATAGATTGATATGACAGTACTTTTGATGTTAATAAATATGTGGAAAAAGATTTTTAAGAAAAAGGGGCTTGACCTATATATGCCATCGTTCGACAAAATACAACATGGGTAACGTATATCCCGTTAGAACGAATAGACAACTTGGTACCATAAACCGACTCGATAAATTAAATAATTGTTGGCTTGTCCCATTAATCTGACTGTTATCATTATAAATTGATTAGTTAAGCCCAAAAATAAAAAGTTCGACAATATATATTTTTCCCCATATAAAAAAGGTAAACCGAGTCGTTCGGCTTACCCTGTAATTTCTTCTAATTGTTCCTGTAGCTCCAGCCATTGGTTGGAGATAGTGTCTTGCTTTCCCTTTAAGGTATCCAGCTCATTCTGTAATTTTTGGACGGCCTCGTGATCTTGAAATACTTCCGGATCACAGAGCTTTTCCTCGATTAAAGCAATTTCTGAATCGATACCGGGAATTTGTTCCTCGAGCTCATCGATTTGACGTCGAATTTGTCTTTCCTTTTTCTTCGCTTCTTTATCAATTGTCGAGGTATTAACCTTTTGGACGACTGTATTTTGTGCAATCGAGCTTTCCATTGCTAATTCCTCGAGCTCTTCCTTTTTCTCTAGATAATAGTCATAGTCACCTAAAAACAGTGTTGCTTCTTTGGAGGAGAGTTCAATTACCTTTGTTGCAATTCGGTTGATAAAATAACGGTCATGAGACACGAAAATAATTGTACCAGGGAAATCAAGCAACGCATTTTCTAATACTTCTTTACTGTCTAGATCTAAATGGTTTGTTGGCTCATCTAGAACTAGCGTATTTGATTTCAATAGCATGAGCTTGGCAAGGGCAAGTCTAGCCTTTTCCCCACCTGATAGAGTAGAAACGGTTTTTTGCACATCGTCTCCAGAGAACAGGAAGCGACCTAGTACATTGCGAACATCCTTTTCATTCATGAGAGGCCATTCATCCCATAGCTCTTTCAAAACGGTTTTATTGCCAGAAAGAGCTGCCTGTTCCTGGTCATAGTAACCAAATTGGACATTCGTCCCGTATTGAATATGCCCATCAGCAGTTGGAAGCTGCTTCATAAGTGTTTTCAGCAAGGTGGATTTACCGACGCCATTTGGTCCAACTAATGCTATCCGATCCTGCTTGTACACAGAAAATGAGATGTTAGAGGAGACGGTTTTATTGGAGTAGCCAACTGCAACTTCCTCTAAGCGCAGAACATCATTGCCACTTGGGCGGTCAATGGTAAAACCAAAGTTAGCAGATTTTTCATCGCCATCAGGTGCATCCATCCAGTCTGTCTTCTCGATTACCTTTCTTCTAGACTGCGCCATCTTGGTTGTGGAGGCACGAGCGAGGTTACGGCTAACAAAATCCTCTAGCTTTGCCTTTTCCTCTTGCTGCTTTTCATATTTCTTCTTGTCCAGCTCATAATTTTTTGCCTTTTGCGTCAAATATGCACTGTAGTTACCAACGTATCTCGAAACATTATGACGAGAAACCTCGTACACTAGATTTACAACCTGATCTAGGAAATACCGGTCATGGGATACGATTAAAATGGCTCCACTATAGTTTTTCAAATAGTTTTCTAAGAAGCTTAGTGTTTGGATATCCAAATGGTTTGTAGGCTCATCAAGTATGAGTAAATCGGGCTTACTTAATAGCATTTTAGCTAAAGCTAGGCGCGTTTTTTGTCCGCCAGATAATGCTTGTACAGGCTTGTCATAGTCATCTGGGAAAAACTGCATCCCATGTAAGATAGAGCGGATGTCAGATTCAAAGCGATAGCCACCTGCCTCGTTAAATGCAAGCTGTAGCTCGTCATATGTGGCAGCTACTTTAGCATAGGCTTCTGAATCCTCATAGACAGCAGGGTCAGCCATTTGGGCTTCTAATGAACGCAATTCTTTTTCGGAGTCTATTAAATGACTGAAGATGGATTTCATTTCCTCCCAAATGGTCAGCTTGGATTCTAAACCGGCATGCTGCTCTAAGTAGCCTAGTCTAATATTTTTTGGCAGGATAATGTCACCGGAATCATAGGACATTTCTCCAGCAATTATTTTAAGTAAGGTAGATTTCCCAGCACCGTTACGACCGACTAGTGCAACTCGGTCACGGTCTTGAACCTCTAGCTTTACGTTTGTTAATATATCTTCCCCATTAAAGGATTTAGTTACTTGGTTTACTTGTAAAACGATCACGATTATTTGCACCTCAATTCTATCCTAAGTGTAATAGATAGGACTTGTCGTTGCAACGTTCTCCCTTTACAATGAAAGAAAGGTAACATGAAAAAATGAATTTGCCTTATACATTAGGAGGATACTTATGAAACGTGATGTACCTCGCATTCCTCAAGCGACAATGAAACGACTTCCTTTATATTATAGATTTTTACAAAGCTTTCACAATGCAGAGCATAAACGTATTTCATCCCAACAGCTAAGTGAAGCGATGAAAATCGACTCGGCAACCATCCGGAGAGACTTTTCTCATTTTGGTGCATTAGGTAAGAAAGGCTATGGCTACGATGTACCGCATTTATTAGAGTTTTTCAGAAAAACACTAGATCAAGACGAAGCAGCGAAGGTTGCATTGATAGGTGTTGGTAGCTTAGGGACAGCGTTTGTTAAATATAACTTTCAAAAAAACCATAATACAAGAATAGTAGTGGCATTTGATACGAAGGCGCCACTTGAAGGAACCATTATTAGCGATATCCCAGTTTTTCATTCAAGTGTGATGCTAGAAAAGCTTAAGGAATACGGAATTGAATTAGTAATTTTCACTCTACCAAGTCGTTCTGCCCAAGAGGTGGCCAACCTCCTAGTTGGATCAGATGTAAAGGGGATTTTAAATTTCACTCCTGTTCCAATCAGCACACCTGATGAGATTCGCGTACATACGATTGACCTTTCTGTAGAACTTCAAACACTAATCTATATGATTCGAAACGATATATAGAAAAGCGAAGGCGCCTGTCACTGCCCCGACAGGCAAATGGGAAAATGCGAGGAGGCAGCTCCTCAGCCACCGGAGCTTTTTCCCACAAAAATATCTAAGAAAAAAGCCTTCGACTATAATTTAGCCGAAGGCTTATTCGTATATTCTCTAGCAAG
>NZ_JBAEAP010000554.1:0-2711 GCF_056205495.1 Psychrobacillus sp.
AGGTGAATTTTAATGACTGTTTATAAATACGTCGGGAGAACAACGACAGGAATTATAAAAAAAGGAATCGTAGATGCACCAAATAAACAAGATGCTGTTGTCAAACTTCGTTCCCAAGGAATCAATGCTAGAGAGATTGACGAATCAAAGAGTATTCTTCATAAAGAATTATCGCTTGGCGGCAAGGTGAAGAATGAAGATTTTGTCATTTATAGCAGACAATTTGCAACACTTATCCGTGCAGGTGTCTCGATTCTTGAATCTACGAAAATTTTAGCCGAGCAGACCTCAAGCAAGCCTTTAAAAAATGGGCTGCTAGCAATTGAGGAAGATGTTCGATCGGGTATTTCTTTTTCAGATGCGGCCTCCAAGAATCCTAAAGTTTTTCCGGCTTTATTTGTCAATATGATTAAGGCTGGAGAGGCCACCGGTAACTTAGATTCAGCATTAGATCGTTTAGCGTTTTCCTATGAAAAGCAATTCAATTTAAAGAAAAAAGTTCAATCGACATTAGCGTATCCTATTATTCTTTTATGTTTAACCTTAATTGTATCGGTCTTTTTAATGCTAACGATTGTCCCTCAATTTGTGTCCATGTTTGATGAAATGGGAGCAGAGCTACCTTGGATCACAAAAGCAGTAATGGGTTTAAGTGAATCGCTCCAATCATCCTGGTATATATTTTTACTAATTATTATATTAGTAGTTTTTATCTTTCATTATTTCTTTAAAAACAATGAGAGGTTTAACTATTCCGTCCATTTGTTTCTTTTAAGAGTTCCGGTATTTGGTAAGCTACTACAAAAATCCGCCATAGCTAGAATGACTCGAACACTATCTTCTTTATTCAGTAGTGCCGTGCCAATCCTTCAGGCATTAACGATTGTCGAAAGAGTAATTGGTAATCCAGTAGTAGGAAAAGTGGTAAAAGAATCACGTTCGAGCCTAGAAAAAGGGGGTACATTATCTGCTCCACTTTCTAAAAGCTGGATTTTTCCTCCCCTAGTTTCACAAATGACGGCTATAGGTGAGCAAACCGGATCGCTGGATTATATGCTAGAAAAAATTGCCGATTTCTATGAGGATGACGTAGACAGAACAGTTGATAGTTTAAAATCTCTTATCGAGCCATTAATGATTCTTCTATTGGCAGGAATAGTCGGCACAATCGTCATGGCTATCATGATTCCAATGTTTAGCATGTATGAACAAATATAACAAACAACTCATTTAAAGGAGGTGAAAAAGTCATGGATATAAATCAACATGTATCAAATGAAATGACAAACAAAGGGGATAGTTCAATGAAAAAGATGAAGCACTTATTAAAAAATCAAAAAGGTTTAACGCTTGTCGAATTACTAGCAGTAATTGTAATCCTAGCAATCGTATCAGCAATCGCAGTTCCAGCAATCGGTGGAATTATAGAAAATAGTAGATATAGCGCAGTAAAAGCAGATGCAACTAACGTATTGAATGCAGCTAAGATGTATTTTGTCGATAATCCGGAAGATGAGGATAATAAGGTGACAATTAAAGAATTAAAAACTGATAAATATTTAGAGTCCATTGGTAAAATGGAAGAAGAAGATACCACGTTTGTAACTAAAGATAATCCAAATAAATTAACTACAAGCGCAATTACTTACTCAGGAGATAAAACAGTTAAGTTTACTAATGCAACCTTAGATGATATCAATAAAGATAAACAAAAAGGTAGCGCTGATGAAATTGAAGATATAACAGGGGAATAAAGAGAACACTATACTACAGCAGCCACTAGCTGCTGTAGCTTTTAGTAAAACTTTTGAGCAAGCGATCGTCGTTCGTTGAAAAGTGTTACTAATTCTTATACATAGGGGAGAATGTCATGTTTGATCGATTCAAAAAAAAATCCAATCGATTTGTCGTTATGGATATCAATGAGTTTTTAATTAAAGCTGTTGTGATAAACACAAACCAAATTGAAAATGCCGTAATTTATCAATCTCCTTTAGAGGATGGCATATTTGACGGAGATACATTAGTAGACGAGATGGCGTTCTATGAGCTAATGAAGGAACTCTTAGAAAAATGGGGGTTGAAGCGTTTAGATGTTCGTTTTTTTGTCCCTGAAAGTACAGTTATGATGAAAACTTTTGAGCATCCAGATGATATTGCGACTGAGAATTTAAAGGGATTTGTAGAAATGGAGCTTGGGAGATCTATTCACCTACCATATTCTCAGCCTTTACTCGATGTTTATGATTTTAAGCAAGGAGATGGGGAAGCGACACTGTTTGCTGCTCCCTCAGAAGAAATTGTTAAAATAGCTGGTTTATTAGATGATTTATCTTTACATCCTTCTGTTGCAGAAATAAGAGCATTAGCTTCTATACGATTTTTTGAGGAAGTGAAGAATATAGAAAGTACTAAGAGCTACTTAATAATGGAATGGTCCATTGCTGGAGTTTCTATCAGTATTTATTCTGGTGGCAAAGTCGAGTTCCTTCGTTATCAAGTAATAGAGACGGAACGCTCTAACTGGATAATCTCTACTAAGGATAAGGAAGCAATATATGAATATACTGGAGACGTTGAAGAATATCGGGGCCAACTCATTGATCAAGTTGCTGAAATTGACCGCATTTTAAACTTTTATCGCTTTTCTTTGTACAAAGGAGAAAAAGCAGTAGATGAAATTATTATATTTGGGGACAGCCCTGAAATGG
>NZ_JBAEAP010000555.1:0-2066 GCF_056205495.1 Psychrobacillus sp.
TGCAGCTAGTTTAAGAGCTTTAGCATCAGAAGGTATTCAGTCTGGTCATATGCGTCTTCATGCAAAGAACCTTGCTGTAATGGCAGGTGCGAAAAAGGAAAATATAGATTTAATTGTTCAAAAAGCTATACATGAAAATGATTTACGCTACGACAGAATCTTGCAATTAACTAAAGAAGTACAGGAGGGCTAGAATGGAGGAAAAGTTGAATAAAAGTAGTTTAGTAGACAAAGCTAAAAATGAAAGCTTTGTAGAAATATTGGGGGATACCATTTCTGGAAAACAACTTATTTTCTCTATTTTACTTAGCGTTTTTGTTAGTATAGGTGGGTATAAATTAGGTCAGTTTATTTTCCCTAAAATTGCAGAAGCACAAATGGTTAACTCATATTCTCTTTTGCTGGGTATTGGTGGAACAGTTACCATATTAATTGTTAATTCTATAGCGTTCAGACCGAAGAGAATTCTTGTCGAAGATGAGCTTTCTTCAGAAAATATGGCTGAAATTTATGAAGACTTACAGCTTGATTTTGAAGAAGAAATTAGTTTAATAGAAAATGATCCTATTACCAGAAAAGAGCTCGAAGATTTAGGAGTACTTTCAAACTTCAACCTTCCTCGAAAGGGGGATAATAAATGAGTATTTATTTAGTTGCTCTCTTGTTTGCCTTACTTGGTGCAATTGTCTTTTCTTTAATCGGGCTTATTTCAGGGACAGATGAAACTGCAATTATGGTCCCCCTAACCTTACTGGTCATTCTTTTAGGAGCTCCACCTGAAGGGGTATTTGCATTTTTTATGGCAGCAGTTTTAGCAAAACACTTAACCCATGCTGTTCCTACAGCCTTAATGGGTATCCCCGGTGATACTACGGCAGTTCCCTTAATTGATCACGCCAATACATTAAGACGAATGGGCATGCCTCATATAGCTTTGAGAAAGATGATTTCTGGGGGAATTATTGGAGCTTTCATTGCATTACCTACTGCAGTATTACTTGGACAGTTTTTAGGGCAATTCGCAGATTTTTTTAAATCATCTTCAGGTCTTATCTTTACTATAGCTGCATTTTTAATTGCTTACTTTTCAAAAGGAAGATGGGCAAGTGTTTTATTAATAATACCATTTGCATTTTTTATAAAAAGCCTAGATACATTAAGCTTTTCTATATTAGACAAACATTTATCGATTACTTTCTTTCTTGGAATTGCAATAGGTCCTATGTTATCTGATATATTGATTGCTGCTTCTTCGAGTGCAAGGAAAAATGTTTTAAGAAATAAAGCGAACGAGTATCATTTAGCTCCAGAGACAAAATCTTGGAAAGGGTATTTTCCTAATCCATTTAAAATTTTAACTGGAAGACAGACAATCTTTACTTCGATAACTACATTTATATCATCCCTTACATTTGTCTTTAGTCCAGTTGGGATGACTTCTCTGATGGGAGAAATCGTAGGTTCCCGTACAAAAGGTGCTTATAAAAAATCCACTACAAGCTTAACTGTTATGAATGGGGTAACCGAATCTACTTATATTGCAGAAGCAATTATTCCACTTATAGCGTTCGGAATTCCGTTAAGCCCAGTGGCTCTGGGACCAGCCTCTCCCTTGTTTAATGCACCGCCAGTATTTACAGTAGAACCAATAAATAACTTACACACTTATTTAACGTCTTGGGATTTCTTTATATTCGGTTTAATCGGAATAACCGTAGCTTCTTTAATTGCATATCCATTTTCGATGAACTATGCTCGTAAAGCATCGGTACTAGTCTTGAAATATGTTAGTCAAGAAGCAATAATTGCAATGTTTATTGGGCTAGCATGTTTATTAGCTTATCATGAGGCTCAGCTTGTAGGGATAGTGTTGACACTTACAGTGGCTACAGTAGGCGGACTATTAAATCGTATTTTAGGTATTGGAGCTGGCGTTCAGTTTATGGTATTTTACGCATCAAGCTGGATTATTCTTCAACTATTTGGTTTTTAAATTTCTAAGAGAACGTGAAATCAGAAAAAATTGATTTCACGTTTTTCTATGTCCCGTCCTCCTTTATAATTCA
>NZ_JBAEAP010000556.1:0-1911 GCF_056205495.1 Psychrobacillus sp.
AGGAAGCGATCGCGGATCTTCTCGTTCAGGAAGCGGTTCACGTCCAAGTGCTGGTCGTCGTAGCAGCGGTCCACGTGACGGTTCTACACAACGTAGCACAAGAACTCGTACACCACGTAACGAAGGCTAATTTTATATAATCCTTTAAGGCGAATCCACTTTGGTGGGTTCGCCTTTTGTGCGCTTGGCATGTAAAAAGATAATGGTTTAGCCTGTATGACTAGTAAATAAAATTAATTTAATGAATCTAATTATAAAGTTGAAACATTTTTGTGTAATATTCGTATACAATGACAAGAGAAGAGGTGGATGATAATGAGAAAAGAACCAATTAATCGAATATCCGTAAAAGGTTTAAGAGTGTGGAGAATTTATGGCATCATACAAACCCTAGTCGTTTTGTTATTAGGCATTGGTACAGGCGTAATCAATTATTTTACGGGGAACTACATATGGTTATACATAGTGGCAGGAGCAGTAGTATTGCTATTTGGATATTTATTCATTTATTTATTTCCAAAGGTAAGATGGAGCAGATGGAGATACGAGGTAAGAGATCAGGAAATAGAACTACAGCATGGGCTATTTGTTGTGAAGAGAACGCTAGTCCCAATGGTTAGAGTTCAACATGTAGACACCGAGCAAGGACCGATTTTACGAAAGTATGATTTGTCTTCTATTACTATCTCAACGGCTGCTACCAGCCACACAATTCCCGCATTAATAACAGAAGAGGCGGATGAGCTAAGGGGAAGAATTTCGGTGCTAGCAAGGGTGGCGGAAGAAGATGTCTAAAGAAAAGTATAGACTTCACCCGATTTCTGCAGTTATAAATTTTGTGAAAGTCTTAAAGGAAATGATTCTACCGTTAATTGTTTTGGTGGTAGTCAATGGTTTTGGAGACGATGCAAACTTTTGGTCTGGACTTTTCACTTACGGCATTTACGGAGTGCTACTCTTGTTCATGCTAATCAGTGGGATTATTAAATGGAGAAGATTTCGCTATTGGTTTGAAGACGGGGAGCTGCGAATAGAGTATGGTCTTTTTGTAAAGAAAAAGCGATATATCCCTTTTGAACGTATTCAGAGTCTTGACTATACGGAAGGTATATTCCATCGACCATTTGGATTGGTAAAAGTAAAAGTGGAAACAGCAGGTGGAGGTCCTACAAAAGAGGCTGACGCTGAGCTTACTGCCATTAGGAAAGAAGCAGCAGAGCAAATAAAGAAAGAAATCATGCTCGCTAAAGGTCAAAATGTACCTATTATAGAAGATGACTTAGAGGTTGAAGAGACAATTATAGAAGAAAAGAAGCCAATTTTCCGAATGTCCACAAAGGATCTACTCGTACTAGCGAGCACTTCAGGTGGTGTAGGAGTATTTTTTTCAGGTCTTGCAGTATTTGCATCCCAATTCTCAGAATTTATTCCCTATGAAACTATTTATAACGAAATTATGATTTTCATCAAATTTGGAGTCCTTATGGTAGTCTTAGTAATCTTCGCTGTTTTACTTATGGCCTGGGTTGTTTCAGTTCTGTTAACCTTCATCAACTATTATGATTTTACAATTAAGATAGAGGATGACGAGATTATTATTACTAGAGGACTTTTAGAGAAAAAGAAAATTACAATTCCTTTAACTCGAATACAAGGGATCCGATTAGTAGAAAACCCTCTTCGTCAGCTTACTGGATATGCTACGGTAACTGTAGATAGTGCAGGAGGATCAATGGCAGAAAAAGATGAAACCATCCGATTACTGCCATTAATAAAGAAAGCAGAGATTTACCCAATCTTAGAAGAAATTTTCCCTGACTTTCAGATGCACCCTAACTTTCAAAGAGTGCCAAGTAAATCTCGAAAATTCTTCTATCGTTTAGATCTATTATGGATTTTACAAGTCGGATC
>NZ_JBAEAP010000557.1:0-4718 GCF_056205495.1 Psychrobacillus sp.
TGATGAGAATCTATTTTCAGAATAAAGAGAAGCTCCTAAGTAAACATAAAGAGCATACATTGAAATTGCCCAAAAGGTTGTAACACTTACCGAACCAAGTATTCTTAGCAAATTTCCTTCTAATAGATTCCTTGTTAAATATATTCTAGGAACATATTTCCAGGTGTTGAAATTTACTACTGCCAATATAGCTCCTATAACAGCCATTATAACAAATACTGAACGCCAACCGAGAAAATGCTCTAATAACATACCGAATGGAGCTCCTGCCCAAAGAGCTGTTAAGTGTCCTGAAACAACAATTGAAAGCCATGTCCCTGTCCGATTTGGTGGTGCAGTATCTCCAATGATTGCGTAAATCAAAGGAGTAATTGAAGCAACGGATAAACCAGCTAAAATACGGCTAACAATTAACCAAAAAAATGAAGGAGCAAAAGCAGTTAGTATGTTAGAAATGACGAACAACAATAAGCCAAATGTAATTAATGGTCTCCGTCCATTTTTATCTGAAAGCCATCCAAAGAAAGGAGCGGAAAAAGCATATGTGACTGCAAAAACTGTTACCATCCATCCAGTCATCGCTGAACTAACATTATAGGCTTCCGAAATGAACGGTAGTAAAGGAGATACTACAAATAAGTCAATACCCATTAAAAACAATGTTATCCAACCAACACTTAAACCTACCTTCCCACTAAACTCCATTACATCCCCCATTTATAATTATTGTTACATGTATATTCTTTAAAGCTATAAAAAGGACCTCTTGTTCAATCAAACTGCTGCGTTAGCTTAAGTGTAACATCTCACAAACTAAATCGCTTCACGAAAAAACAACTCTAGCCTTTAACAGAGTCAATTAATTTAACTATTCTAAAAAATAAAATTTATGCTACAATACGATTAAATCTGTTTGGAGAAAGGATACAAAACTCTTATGCCAACACTTACTTTGTAATGGATCAACTAAATTGGATAGCACTTTTCCTAATTATTTTAATCAAGGGATTAGTCTGCCCATCTACCATTACAAAGGAACAAGAGCACACCAGTAGTTTCGTATGCTTTTAGGGATCCTTTTGGGGTCTCTTTTTTGTTGTACAAATTAATAACGATTCTACCAATGTCCAAACGGATGCAATTGTTCCTTTATCTTATTATGAGGTGAAGGAAATGACCGTTATACGTCATGATTGGGAAATTCTAAAGAAGCAAACAGTTCGTTCAGAGATAAAGCATTGCAAAATGTGTGGGAGAAACTCTACGTTTACCGACACTAACATACGAAGACATAATTCTAATGGGAAGCATATATACCGTTTTGCTATTTACAAATGTGAAAAAAACCATACATGGAATAAAAAGCTAGACATTTATAAAGCCTTTCGTAAGCATGAGAGGGTTTATGGACGAGAGCCTATACATCAAAAAAGCATTTTGACAGAAATACCCGTTCATCTTTATCTAGAAAATCGAGTATCGGAAGTTCATATAATGATTAAGTCTATAGAAGGGGTGTATCGTATTGACTCTCTTCTTTCTCAACAAATACCTGATTGGAGTAGGACTACTGTCGTTGATAAAATAAAAAGCGGTTCTATTTTGATAAATGACCAATGCATTAAGCCAAGTATGAAAGTAATGCTTCATGACACTATTATGATTAAGCTAGACTAAAATAGTGGTTCTAGTATGTAAAAAAGGAGGCTTGTGACCAACGTCCAAGTCCTCCCTTTTTTATTTCTTATGTCCTCCAAGTAGACCCGCTCGTTTAACAGCAGTGCCAGCTTCCGTATAGGAAACTGCACGTAAAACAGCGGTTGAACCATACTTGTTCCGAAGATAATCCATCGTTTTCCCAAGCTTTCGTTCCTTCCACTTCCCTTCCTCAAAAAGGCTTAGCTGCATCGAGTTCTCTGGCTCTAGATTGGTAATCGAAATGGATAGTTTCCTTACCGGACTGCGGTCGTAAAAGTCATCAAAAATCTGCTCGCATATTTTATAGATTTTCATGGTCGCATTCGTTGGTTCATCTATAGAGCGTGAACGATTGAATCCACCACCCAAAACTTCCTTGCTATAACCGACCGATAGATGGACAGTACGCCCAACCATATTAGCTTCTCTTGCTCGCCTTGCCACGTCCTCACACATTTCCAGTATGACTGCCATTACTTCTTTTTTCGTTCGATAGTCGCGAAACAATACTTGACCCTTTCCATAGCTTATCTGACCATCTACAATGGGTGCTCCCAGTTCCGAGAGATCTATCCCCCAGGCATGGTGGTACAGCTGATTTCCCATCACCCCAAATTTTTCCTCGAGTAGATCCAAGGAAGTGTTTGCGAGCTGCCCTACATTGAAAATCCCCATATTATTTAACGTTTTTTCCAATCGTGATCCAATTCCCCACATTTCACTTAACGGGGAAACAGGCCACAGCTTTTTAGGGATGTCTTTATACGTCCATTTGGCAAAGCCAGTTTTTTTTGCCTCCAAATCAAGTGCAAGCTTTGCCACAAGCATATTCGGTCCCAATCCCACTGCACATGGAAGCTGGAACTGATAATGCAGACCATCCTGAATACGTTTGACTGTACGCTCAATTGGTCCCCAAAGCTTTTCGGTTCCTCCTAAATCAGCAAAGCATTCATCCACGCTATACACATGAATAGATTCACTTGGGACAAACTGATTTAAATAACGTGTTATTTCCATAGAAACCCGAACAAAAAACTCCATTTTTGGCTCTAGCAGATGGATGGAAGGATCGTCTGGTATTTCAAATAATCTAGACCCTGTTTTAACACCAAACCTTTTTTTCATCGGAGGTGACGCAGCAAGCACAATACTTCCCTTCTGCTCCAAGTTTCCAATAACCGCAATAGGCGTATTCATCACATCAAGCCCCGCCTCTGCCGCAGCACAGCTTGCAAAAAAGCTGCGGATGTCTATACAAATAATGCTTCGATCTTCTAAGCCCTCATACATAAAAGCTTCTCCTCCCAAAAGAAACATTTGTTCCTTTTAGTATATTACAAACATACGTTCTTATTCAATGGTAATGTAGACCATTGGAGGAGGTGGTGCATCGAACTGGCTGACCTTTGTTGGGATGGCCATTTTAAATTTAGGCTATGTTAAAGGGAAAGGTTGATTTTAAATATACATAATAAATGAGCTAGGAGATTTTCTCCTGGCCCATTTTACTTTATTATTATTATTTTTTACTAAAGCTACCGGTTAGTTGAATAAGGATTAGGACATAATATCTTTCAATTCCGCTAAAAATTCAGTTTGAAAGCCTACTTCAAAAACTACACACTGGATTATTTTAAGGTCTTCAGAAAAGGCAAACAAACCTTTTAAACCAATAAAAGATAGTGGTGTAAATTCAGGTCTAGGTTTTACTTCCCATGATTGGACTTCACCTATGCAAAGAAAATCATTAGAATTTCGATACTCACTTTCAGAAAAATAGTTTTCAAGAAAATCACTTGCTGAGGAATCTATGAAATCAGTTTGAATCATCTTTTTCCCTTTTAAAAAAGTCTGTTTATAATGAAAGGGGATTTTCAATGGAACAGTTTCCGATATGATTGTAATTAGCCTAGTTGAATAATTGGCGAGAATGGATATGACACCTCTAAAAATGATATGGTACTGCTCAATGTCCTCACACTTTATTTCGAAAATACTTATAGGTATTTCCTTTGCTTTAATACCGAAATTCACTTCTTCTTCATAGTCCTCGCTTATGTTTATAAGTGAGATTTCCACCCTTTATCCCCCCTACGTTAGTTTAAGTGTAACATTTCACATCATATCGCCGATATCTAATTGATGTTTTGGACGTAAAAAGAGACCACCCAAGTGATCTGCCCCGTAAATGTTAGTTGGTGTCTAACATTTACGGGCAGATCAAAATGATGGCCATATTTTGCTAAAGCACCCGTTAATTAAAGAAAAAAACTCTAGATTTATTTTAGACATGCACTTTATTTTGATTTTTACCATTCAATCGTCGTAACACAAGATAGATTCCAGTAATGTAAAGTGGAATCAAAATGAGATGAACCGCCACATTAAAGATAGTCAAATCCCTAATCATCGAGTCCTCTCCCCATTCTAAAATAACAAGCCATAACAGTCCAATCGAGTTAAATATAAATACACTGAAAATCATCACTAGTGGACGTCTTTCATATAGTCCAAATAACATATAAGCAACAAAAAAATAGAAAATTAGCATTCCTATCGATAATGGAATATATTGAGTTAATCTTATCGGAAAGAATAAACCTCCAATTAAAACCATCCCAAAGGTAAATGTAAATATCTTTTTTCTATTTCTATTTATCATTTCAAGATCTGTTTTATTCACTCTCTTCCCCTCTTTTGAATTTGAAATAGATACATTTCGAATTTATTAAACTAACCAGTTGTTTTAGTTCAATCAAAAAAGAGAAGCTTTCATTACCTAGCGGAAGAAGGAAATTCCCTTTAACTTTACCTATTTTACTCTATCAATCTAAAAAGGTCAGAATAAAAAAGTTTTATCGTTGCTTCATTTTCTTTATCGTTATATAATCCAAAGCCATATTCAGTTCCTTCAATTAACCCAACTGAATACATCAATCCTCCTTGAAAATCCTTTGGACGATAGTCAATAGCATCCGAGATGAAGGGGATCAATGAATCGGTTCCAATGAATATTA
>NZ_JBAEAP010000558.1:0-1730 GCF_056205495.1 Psychrobacillus sp.
GGAGTTATCTCACTCATCATAATTTCTTTATTGGTTTGGCGTATTTCTAAAAGTAAAAAAGAGCAATTAAATCGTATTGAAGAAAAAGTGGATTCCATACAAAAAAAGCATTAAATTCTTTTTGCACTACCAGCTACAAAAAAATCATATAAAAATGAGCTAGAAGGAAAAGATCCCAGCTCACTAATAATCTTGTTAATAATTAAACTACCTGTCTTTCCACAGGACGTTTCCACTACTGTCATATGCTTCAATTCTTAATGGGTCTGGTTCCCCAGGATCTGCGTCTTCTAAAGAATCAAAGGTAACAAACCAATACCTCAGTCCTTTATCCGTCTCAACAATTGTTGCTTCTTTATCTATTGTTTTTTGCTTTACAAGCACGGTTGCAATTTGCTCATTCGTGATAATTCGACCAAACAATGTTAAAGGTACTTTTGGATTATTAATCATTACCCAGTCCATACCTTCATCAGGATCTACCTCACCATTTCCAGTATGTGTCCAATGTTCATCACCCGACTTTTTATATCCAATACGGAATCCTGTTTCATCTTCATAAAACACAATTTCATAATCTTCCTTTTGCAATTTATTCAATATCTCAGTTGACTTTGGATGTGGAACACTTCCTAGAAAGTCTTCCGTACTACCAAGACTAAAAGTATATGAGCAGCCTGTCTGAAGCAATAACACTATAGAAACCAAAAGTAATTTTTTCTTCATTAACCAATTCCCCTTTGCTATATGTAATTAATTTACGTATATCTAGAATTTTAGTTTCAAAATATTCCATAAATAAACCAGAGTCATTTTATTATTTGTTGTTTTAAACAAAAAGCAGCACCAAAGTCTTAAAATGACTTTTGGCGCTGCTCTTCTATTTTATATTATTTCCATTCTCTTTCTGTGTAGCCCTTTGCCTTAATTCCTTCGTTTGTTTCCTTAATAATTTGTTCTCCTCCACGTTTCATGTATTCCTCAACCAAGCTATCCCATTCAGAGATTGGTCTTTGGCCAGCAATCATTTTTGCTTGCTCGTTCATGATGAACTGTGTTAAATCAGTGCCTTTCTCCTGATTTGTAGGAGACATTACTCCGTATGAAGGATCTACATAAAGCTTGTTAGATTCAAACATTTCCTGAAGAGACTGAACCATTTCCTTCATTTCTGGCATTTTGTAATCATCTGCATATGTGATATTTGCATCTTCTGGTACTTGCTCACGATTGTCTAAGAAGTAAGTCGAAGGTGAAAGTCCATCAGATGAGAAGTTTGGCAATTGTACAGCCTGCCCATTTTCCATGTTATACCCTTTTCCTTCTCCACCTAAATAGAAATCGAAATCAGCGTTATCAGGATTTTTCGTATCTCTTGGGTAATATGTTTTACCAAAGTCAACCATTTCTAAAGCACGGAAAATCTTACCTTCGTCTCCAGCCATGTTAGCATTTAAAGCTAGAATACCTGAATAACCAGATCCAATAGTGAAGCCCTTAGATTTATCAGGAGCCTCAAAAGGAGGTATCGCTATTAAATGTGCATCTGGATTTGCTGCTAAAAGACCTTCGAAATAGGCTTCAGACATACCTGAAACTCCCCCAACAAAGATTCCAGCTTTTCCAGAGTAAAACTCCGTGTTCGTGCTAGCCCAATCAAGAACTGCAAAATCCTTCGTCATCGCTCCTTCTTTATAAAGGTTAGCAAAAAATTGGATCAAGTCTTTTCT
>NZ_JBAEAP010000559.1:0-2605 GCF_056205495.1 Psychrobacillus sp.
ATAAAATAGTCTTTTGGGAACTTCAAAGTTAAAATTTTACATCCGAAACCTGTTATATAAGCAAAAAACTACGCTTGGCATTTACACTTTCTTAGGTGAATTTAGAGGGTTAAAGTTATCTTATTCTACATTAGAAAGAAATATGACAGATAGATTCTAAGATAATCCTTGTCCTTGTGTAAACTCTTTATATAATTCATGACTACTTAGTAATTCTTCATGTGTACCGGTGCCTGTAATTTCTCCCTGCTCTATAAAAAAGATTTGGTCAGCATGCATGATGGTTGCCAATCGATGGGCGATGATTAAGGTAGTACGACCATTCATTAATCGTTCTAGTGCTTCTTGAACAAAAGATTCTGATCCACTATCTAAGTTTGAGGTAGCCTCATCTAATAACAATATTTTAGGGTCATGTAAGAGTGCTCTTGCAATTGCTATTCGTTGTCTTTGCCCGCCAGATAGCTTCATTCCTCGTTCGCCTACAAGCGTATCGTATTTGTCAGGAAGCTCTTCTATAAAGGACGAGGCATTTGCAGCTTTTGCAGCCTCTATAATCTTTTCCATCGAAGGGATTTTTGTCATACCATAAGTCATATTAGACAAGATAGTACCGCTCATCAAAGGGCTTTCCTGTGATACATACCCCATTTTAGAACGCCAATCCCTTAAAGGTAGTTCGTGAATAGGAGATCTGTTAAAATAAATTTCACCATGGTCAGGCTCGTAAAACCTCTCGAGTAACGAAAAGATAGTAGTTTTTCCTCCACCACTTGGTCCTACAAAAGCGGTAACTGTACCAGGCTTTGCTTCAAACGTAATTCCATTTATAATTTTTTTGTTTTCTCCATAAGAAAAATGAACGTCTTTAAAAGTAATTATCCCATCTTCCAACGCTGTTGATGCTTGATCCTCAACAGGTTCACTGTCCATTGCAAATATCTCTTGAATTCGTTCCGTTGCTCCCACAGCCTTTTGGAAGGAGGTAAAGAACGTTGCCATTTGAGCGAAAGGAAAAATTATTTGAACTAAATAGAAGATAATTGCCACAAGGTCTCCAGCAGAGAGTGTGCCATTAGAAACCTGTAATCCTCCATAACCTAAAATGACAACTAGGATAGCCATCATAATAAGGGTCATAAAAGGGGATATGAATGATTGAATCTTGGCTTCCTTCAGTCCATACCGATAAAGTCTTTGGATTGCCTCTCCGCCACTAACGGTTTCATTTTCTTCTGCCCGGTAAGATTTTACTAGTCTTATCTCAGATAGAACTCTACCTAGCAATCCAGAAAATGAGGCCATTTCTTTTTGGGTTGCCTTCGCGACCTTATGCATCATAGAACCTAAAGGCATCATAATAGCCATACTTAGTGGAACGCTTATAAGCATGATTAATGTCATTTTCCAGTCTATAAAAAATAAAATGATAACTGAACCAATGATCGTTATGATACCTGATACAAAATTAACTAAGTGGTCAGTGATTAATGATTTTAATGTAGAAGTATCTTGAGTGATACGACTCATTGTTTCGCCGCTTTCATGTCGGTCATAGTAGGGGATTGGTAAATGAAGAACCTTGCTCCATAGCTTGTTTCTCAAATCAGCAACGACAAATTCTCCTATGTAGGACAAAAGGTAGTAGGAAAAACCACCGAACACGGCCTGCAATATAAATACAGCCAATAACAATAGGATAAGAGTCCAATTGAAGCTAGTTGAGGTCAATGAGTCAACTAGTGTTTTAGTTACTAAAGGTACTACTAAACTAATGACCGTGCTTAATAAGGAAAGGACAATAGCTAAAACTGCTATTTTAACTGGCCACCTTAAGCTTTTCAGTAATTGGAAAAAATTTTTAGTAGAAGAGGACATGCTAAATACTCCTTTCTCCATTTCTTATACCAAAAAAATCGTGCAAACTAAAGCTGCACGATCATTATAAAGCCTGAGTCTCCGCCTTAGGTCTTTTTTGCAACTCTACGACTAGGGGGTCTGCAGACATTTCTAAAAGACTAGCTTGCTTGTTTTGCAAATCTAATCGCATTTTTTCTGTTTCTAATAGGAAATTGTCGTATTTAAGCCGTTCTAGTTCAATTTCATCCTTTATTACCTTAGATTTCATAGACTGCATTTTGCGTAAATGGGTTGTCCAAATAGCCGTTAACGGAATCGAAAAGACCATTACTATAGCAACAAGGCCAATAAAAAGTCCAATTATATCTTCCATTTAAATACCTCCTCTTCTTTTTTCCCTAGTATATACGAAAAATACAGAAAATAGTTTCCAATTGAGTTAAATTTTAAAAATAGACGTATATCTTATTGTTTTTTTATTTTTTATTTGAAGGCGGTTTAAGAGGGGAGTATATAGATGATTTGTAGAAAATGAAAAAGCTAATCGAAGGACTTTATTGTCCTATGGATTAGCTTTTCAAAATCCTGTTATTTATTTAAGTAAGCCCAAGCGTATTGAGCATAAAGCTCTGCTCCTGTTACAAGTGAATCTTCATCAATATTAAAGTTACCATGGTGGTGTGCCCACTCTGTATCCTTTTCAGAATTTCCGCATCCTACTAGTGCAAAGCTGCCTGGGGCTTTT
>NZ_JBAEAP010000560.1:0-6134 GCF_056205495.1 Psychrobacillus sp.
ACTTCCTTATCTACTGCCTGGAACATTCTTTTCACTTGATGGAATTTACCTTCCGTGATGGTTAACTCAATTTCAGAAATTTGATCACTCTTTAAAATAGTCAGGTAGCCTGGTTTCGTGTGATACCCATCATCCAAAGTAACTCCTTCTTTGAATGCCACTATATCTTCTTCTGTTACTCTACCTGCTACCTTCGCATAATATACTTTAGGGACATCTTTCTTAGGAGACAGCAAACGATGTGTTAGCGCTCCATCATTTGTTAAAAGCAGCAGTCCAACCGTATCCTTATCCAGTCTTCCGACAGGATACGGCTCAAAATGCTTAACATCATCATCCAAAAGGTCGATTACAGTTTGATCTCTAGAATCCTCCGTAGCAGAAACTACTCCTGGTGGCTTGTTCATCATTAAGTAGATAAACTCTCTATATTCCACTATCTCACCATAAACTGTTACTTTATCTTCTAATTCATTGACGTGATTAGATCCATTTTTAGCAACTACATCGTTTACTTCAATTGCCTTTGATTTAATAAGAACCTTTACTTCACTTCTTGTACCGTATCCCATATGAGATAGAAATTTATCTAATCGCATTTATTTCTCCTTAAAGCCTAATTTTTTTGCAATACGTGTAACTTTCTCACCTAGTAATTTCTGAGCTAATCCAAGACGAAGCGTCACATAGCCATAAAAGGCTGCTCCCACACCAGCACAAACTATAATAACTAGCAGCGCCTCCATTTTACTATCAATCACAAATAGGTTTTGTAACCCTGACTTTACAACATACACAAGTACAAGCATTACAGCATTGATGATGAGGATAAGAAGAATTCTTCTTGCTACCATCGTAGACTTATAATGCAACGTTTTTCGAATCGCAAACAAGTTCAATCCTATAGCTACTAAATAACCACATGCAGTCGCCATAATTGCACCATCTGTTTCAAATGCTTTGATGAAAGGGGTGTTTAACAACAGCTTTGTCAAAATACCTAATAAAAGATTTAAAATGATAAGCTTTTGACGATCAATACCTTGTAGGATTGCAGTAGTCACTGGATACAAGGCAAATAAAATGGCTACAGGTGCATAATGTGCTAACACCGTTGAACCGGTTTCACTCTGTTCATAAAATAAATGATAAAACTCCCCTGATAAAACTGCAATTCCCAGAGCCGCGGGAACAGTAAGAAATAATAATATTTGAAATGACTGATCGAGCGATTTTCTCACTTGAACAAAATCTCGTTTTGCATAATAGCTCGTAATGTAAGGTATTAAAGCCATGCTAAATCCAGTAGCCAACATCACTGGAATCATTACCAATTTATGTGCAGAAAAATTCAACATCCCTAATAAAATATTGGAAATATCCCCACTTATGCCGATAATAGACATAGCACTGTTAAAGGTAATCATATCGATGAATTGAAAAAGTGGGTTAATAACCCCAACAAGAGCAAATGGAACCGTATAAACTAAGATTTCCTTGTAAATATTTCTAAGAGAAACATCCGAGCTCGTTTTACCAGAATCATTCATCATTACATTAAATTCGGGCTTCAGCTTCTTCCAATACCAATATAGAACTACCATGCTCGCCAATGCACCAAGGAAGGCTGCAAATACTGCAAAGGAAACAGCTGTCTTTTCTGTGCCCTTCATTATGTATACTACAAAAAATCCTCCAGCTAACACAAACAGAATACGTACAATTTGTTCCCAGAGCTGAGAAATCGCAGTAGGTGTCATACGCTGATAGCCTTGGAAGAAACCTCTTATTAAACTCATAAGTGGAACAACTATAACCGCAAAACTGACATATTTTATCACAGAAGCTACGTCACCTACAGAAAAATCAGCTTCATCATCCTTAATAATCATATGTGCAATAGGATCTGCTAAAAAGAAAAGCATTAGAAATCCTAAAATACCAGTGATACTCATTAAGAGCATGCTGGATTTCATTAGCTTCCTACCTGTCGCATAGTCCCCTAATGCATTGTATTTCGATACAAACTTAGAAACCGCAACCGGCACCCCTGATACTGCTATCGCTAGCATGATTGAATAGGGAGTATAAGCGTATTGATAAAGGGCAATGTACTCTTCGCCGATTATCTGATAAAAAGGAATTACATAAAGAACTCCTAAAATCCTGGATAATAAGAGACCAACCGTTAAAATCATTGTCCCTTTTAGTAAATTCGATGCCATCTAACCCGTCCAATCCTTTAAAATGTCTATATTACAGTTTACAACTGTCTCATCAAAACTACAATCATGTATAATAAAGAAAAAAGTGAAAGTGTGAATATACTATGTATGACGTAATTATAATTGGTGGGGGTCCCTCAGGACTTATGGCCGCTGCCGCAGCAGGTGCTGAGAACAAAAAGGTTTTATTGATTGAAAAAGGCAACAAGCTAGGAAAGAAATTAGCAATATCTGGAGGAGGACGATGTAACGTTACAAATAGGCTTCCTCAGGAGGAAATTGTAAAGAACATTCCCGGAAACGGTCGTTTTTTATTTTCCCCGTTTTCCGTTTTTAATAATGAGGATATTATCGCTTTCTTTGAGAATTTAGGTGTCCCATTAAAAGAGGAAGACCATGGTAGAATGTTCCCGGTCTCTAACAAGGCAATGGATGTTGTGAATGCCCTGCTGGATGAATTAAAAAGATTGAAGGTAGATATTAAGCTAAACGCTCCCGTTGCAAAATTATTAATGAACGAAGAAAAGATAATTGGAATTCGATTGGCAACAGGCGAGGAAATTACTGCTGGAGCAGTAGTAGTGGCTGTTGGAGGTAAGGCTGTCCCACAAACCGGCTCTACAGGAGACGGGTACCCATGGGCAGAGAAAGCCGGTCATACGGTAACTGATTTATATCCAACGGAGGTACCTCTGTTGTCTAGTGAGACCTTCATCAAATCTAAGGAGCTCCAGGGTTTAGCCTTAAGAGATGTAGCAGTTTCTGTTCTAAATAAAAAAGGAAAAGTAATCATTACCCATCAAATGGACATGCTCTTTACACATTTCGGCTTAAGCGGACCTGCTATTCTACGTTGCAGCCAATTTGTTGTAAAGGAAATAAAGAAAAATGGCGGCCCGGTTTCTGTTAGAATTGATAGCCTTCCCCACTTGAACGAGGAAGAAACATTCCAAACGCTTCTGTCTTCTATTAAAGAAGAGCCTAAAAAAGCAGTTAAAAACGTTTGGAAAGGATTAGTTCCTGAAAGATGGCTATTGTTTTTGTTAGAGCAAGCGAAAATTCAAGAAAGTGAGGATGGCCAAAATCTTTCTCACGAGAAGATAAGATCTCTTGCCCATCTTTTTAAACAATTTATCGTTAAGGTTCACGGCACCCAGCCACTAGAGAAAGCTTTTGTTACAGGCGGTGGAGTTTCCATCAAGGAAATTGAGCCAAAAACGATGGCATCTAAGAAAAAAGAAGGATTATATTTCTGTGGAGAAATATTAGACATACATGGATACACTGGTGGCTACAATATCACCTCTGCCCTTGTAACTGGGAAGCTAGCTGGGATGAGTGCTGCAAAAAGCCTTCTAAATTAATTGGATAAAATTTGGATTCTTTTATAAGAATGCATTGAATTTTTAAACTATTTATAATACAATGGTTTTTAATGAGCGATGACGAAGAGTAGTAATCATATGTGATGCCCTAGAGAGCTGACGATTGGTGCAAGTCAGTGCAAAGCATATGATGAATGGGCTTCTGAGTTCCAAGGCCGAAATGGCAGTAGGCCTTGGCGTTTGTCTACGTTATAGGACTAGCAGCTAATCGCTGCAAACAAGTGGATTACAATAGTAATCAATGAAGGTGGCACCACGGCTCTCCGTCCTTTTAGGATAGAGAGCCTTTTTGTATTCTTTTATAAATGAGCCGAGCTGAGAAAGAGGAGAGTGTAGAAATGACAGTTGAGACGAGAAGCTATGAAATGAAAGAAATCCAAGGAGATATGATGACTCCCATCTCCATTTACCATGCACTAAAAGGAAAAAAGAAAATGCTATTTGAATCCTCTGCTAAGCATGAGGAGAGTGGTCGGTATTCGTTTATCGTACTTAATCCAGTTGCAGAAATAATAGGCAACCAGTATCACTATGTCTTTACAGATGAACAAAGAAAGGAACACACAGGTCATGGTATTTTAGAAAAACTAAAAACCATTCTCCCTGAACACAAGGAGCAATACCCCTTCTCTTTTTTTGGTGGGATGCTAGGTTATTTTGGTTATGAAACAGCATTTTACAGTGAACAGATTGGAGAGTATCTCCCCGATGATTTAAATATGCCTGATATACATGCTTTGTTTTATGATACCTTTCTTGTTTACGATCATTTGAAACAAACCATAACTATCGCAGCAATCGATTTGTTCCAGAACGGTCGCACTTCAAAAAATATGTTGGATTCGATTAATGAAATATATGAGGATCTTCAAGCAAGTGCTTCCCACCATGAGGAGGAGTTAGCACAGAAGCTTTCTTTTAAGCCTTCTATTCCAAAAGAAGACTTTAAAGAAATGGTAGAGAAAGCGAAGCAACATATTGTACAAGGCGATATATTTCAAGTAGTGATTTCCCAGCGTTTTAGCTCCCCTTTCACTGGGAATCCTTTCTCTCTTTATCGACAGCTTAGAACTTCTAATCCGTCACCTTATATGTTTTATATGGATTTCGGAACGTACGTCGTTTTCGGCACTTCTCCCGAGAGTCTTGTAAAAGTAAAGAATGGATATGTCACGACAAATCCTATTGCTGGTACAAAGCCTCGTGGGAAATCTCCCGAAGAAGATCAGCAAATTGCTGCTAGCTTATTGATAGACGAAAAGGAGGTTGCAGAGCATCGGATGCTTGTTGACTTGGGAAGAAATGATATAGGTAAAATATCAGAAATTGGTACGGTCCAAGTAAACAAGTATATGCAGATTGAATTGTACAAGTACGTCATGCATATAGTTTCAGAAGTAACTGGTCGTTTAAGAAAAGACACTCATGCATTAGACGTTTTGGCTGCTTGTTTACCAGCTGGTACCGTTTCAGGAGCTCCCAAAATACGTGCCATGCAAATTATAAACGAATTAGAATCGATAAAGCGCGGAGTATATGCAGGAGCAGTTGGTTATATTTCCGTTACAGGAAATATGGACCTCGCCTTGGCCATCCGAACAATGATTGTAAAAGACCAGATGGCCCATGTTCAGGCAGGTGCAGGAATAGTATATGATTCCATTCCTGAAAATGAATATGAGGAAACATTAAACAAAGCAAAAGCACTGTTGGAGGTGATTCGATGATCCTTCTAATAGATAATTATGATTCCTTTACGTATAACCTTTATCAACAATTAGGAATGCTTGGAAAAGATGTTATGGTTGTCAGAAACGATGCTATTAGCCTTTCAGAAATAGATGAGCTTCACCCAGAAGCAATTGTCATCTCTCCTGGTCCAGGTAATCCATTAGATGCAGGTGTTTCTATTGAAGTGATTCAAGCATTATATAAGAAGTATCCTATCCTTGGAATCTGTCTAGGTCACCAATCTATTGGGGCTGCATTTGGGGCAAATATAGTGCAGGCTAAAACAATTATGCACGGGAAAACCTCCACTATTTCGCATACACAAAATGAATTGTTTTCCGTGTTTGATGGTCCTATCTCCGTCATGCGTTATCACTCTCTAGTAATTGAAGAGAACAGCCTACAAGATTGCTTTGAGGTACTGGCTAGAGCTGAGGACGACCTGGAAATAATGGCTATTAAACACAGTGACTACCCTCTCTATGGATTTCAATTTCATCCAGAATCTATTGGAACTGAGCAAGGGACTCAACTAATGAAAGGTTTTATAGCTTCGTTAAATTAACCGTTGAAAGGAGAGTTTCATGGTAGCTGCGATTGGTATTATTATTGTTCATGTTGTTGGGTTACTTTCATTGAAATTCATGTTTCGAAATGAAGAAGGCGCATCCTAATTTTTAGAGTAGGAGCAACAGTTATAGAAAATTCACGAACAATTAATAGTTACTATGAAAAGTAAATACTTTTATAAAAAGAAAGTAGAATTGATTTTCGCTTTCGGCGGACGCTTTCC
>NZ_JBAEAP010000561.1:0-5607 GCF_056205495.1 Psychrobacillus sp.
ATCATCATTAAATGATGTCAAAAATTGTTTTGCGTCAATCAAGCCGAAGCTTGTTGATGCTGTATGTCTTAACGTTTTGCATGTTCAGTTTTCAATGTTCATTGTGTCAGCCAAACTTGTTTACCTCTTGGCGACTTCTACTATATTACACTCGTTTTAAACTTACGTCAACACTTTTTAAAAACTTTTTTTATTTTTTTATATTAGTATAGAAATAGCTACTACTGACGCTACTCCTGGAACTCCTAACACTGCTACTACTGCGCCTGTAAAAAGATTAATCGGAACCGCGTATCCTGCTGTTCCAAGTAATAAATGAACTCCAAATAACAGTAAAATAGAAAACCCTAAACGAAATAACAAGATAGAAATACTCTCAAATAAATTAGAAGACGAACTCTTCAATACTAAAAAAAGTAATAATACTAGCGAACACACAATAATGGTTAACTTCATGTTATTATCCCTCCATAAAATCAATATTCTTATTATATGAAGCTAGTACTATTAATATTCTATTTTATAATTACATTTCGAATCTTTGCCTCTTTATATAGATAGAAGTGTATACTCTCTGCCATTTTCCTTTTAGCAACTGCATCTAGATCATAGTCATTCAAGTAATCTTCAATTCGTTGAGCTTGTTGCCAATCTTCTTTGGTAGCTTTAATAAGCTCTACAAATCGTTCATCAAATTCTTTTTTTAGTTTCCCCTTTTTAAAAAACATCCAGCTCTACATCTCCTTATAGCTCTCTACGTCCTTCTAAAGCTTTAGAAAGAGTAACCTCATCTGCATACTCTAAATCTCCACCTACAGGCAAACCATGTGCAATCCTCGTAGTCTTAATGCCTGAAGGCTTTACTAGACGAGATATATACATCGCGGTTGCTTCTCCTTCTATAGTAGGGTTTGTTGCTAAAATCAGTTCTTCTACTTGGTCATTCTGTAATCTTTTTAAAAGGGTCGGTACATTAATATCCTCTGGACCTATTCCATCCATCGGTGAGATAGCCCCATGCAGTACATGGTATAAGCCATTGTAATCTCTCATTTTTTCCATTGCAATTACATCTTTTGTATCTTGTACTACACAGATCATAGATCCATCACGCTGTTTATCCTGACAAATATGGCAAGGATCTATGTCCGTGATATGTCCACAAACCGAGCAGTAGCTCAAGTTCCTTTTAGCGTCTACTAGAGCTTTTGCAAAGTCTAGTACTGTATCTTCTTTCATAGTTAACACAAAAAATGCCAGACGGGCCGCTGTTTTGGGCCCGATTCCTGGCAATTTCATAAAGCTTTCAATTAGCTTTGATATCGGTTCAGGATAATGCATGATTTGTCCTCCTAGAACATGCCAGGAAGGTTCAATCCTTTCGTGAATTGACCCATAGTGGCATTAGCTGTTTCTTCCGCTTTTTTCATTGCTTCGTTGGTTGCAATTACGATCAAGTCTTGTAGCATTTCCACATCGTCTGGATCTACAACAGTAGGATTTAAAGCTACCTCTAATACTTCTTTTTGTCCTGAAACAGTAACTTTCACCATTCCACCACCGGCAACCGCTTCAAAACGTTGAGTTGCTAACTCCTCTTGAGCTTCAGCCATTTTCTTTTGCATCTTTTGCATTTGTTTCATCATACCTTGCATATTTCCCATTCCACGCATAATTATTTTCCTCCTTAGTCATCATGTACTTCTACAAAATCTTTGCCGAAAAGCCTCTCAGCTTCCACAATCAATGGATCTTCTGAAATCTCTTCCATTCCTTGCAGTAACTCCATCGCTTCTAATGGTTCTGAAGAAGACGCCGCCTCTGACTCTGTTGAATCTTTCTTTAATCCATTTTGCTGAATAAATTCTTCTCTAATCTTTAACCAATTTTCTTCAGGTACATACACTACCTCATACATCGTTCCAGTAAGATTCGCGATAAGCTGAGGGAAAGAAGTTGAGAATGTTTTATTCTCCATTGCCATTTGACAATGTATATCATACTTAAATTTTAACACAAATGCAGTAGAAGATGCTGCAACTGGCTCCGCATCATTTAATAACGCTGCATGTGACTTTTGTAGCTGTTGTAGGATAGTTGCCCAATGAGATTTAATGGCTTGGATATCTGATTTTGTCGCCATTTTTAAAATTTCTTGAATACGTCCACTAGACACTTTGACTCCTGAGGCTTTTTGTCTTGTTCTCTTTGGTTGTTCCTGCTGAGCCCCTTGACTGTTTCCTGTAGTATAAGTGCCTTGGCTTAATTGCTGCTGAAGTTGTTGTAATTGCCCTTCAAGCAACTGGACTTTATTCTCTAATTCAGTGGTATTAACGTTACCTACGTTTGCATCTTGAGGTACTTGTGCCAACCGTATAATGGCAGTTTCTAAATAGACCTTCGCATGATTAGAAAAACGCATTTCTTGTTGGGTGTTTGTAAGAATCGAGATACTCTTATAAAGGGTTTCTACCGGAAACTTAAAGGCAAGTTCTCTAAAATGCTCATCTCCCGTAGCAATTTCTAACAATTCCGCTTGATCGGGAGCTACCTGTAGTACTAATAAATCTCTATAGAACGTAATAAAATCCTCTGTTAATCTTACAGGATCTTTTCCGTCATCTACGAGCTTTTCAATGCTCCCTAATGCATGGGCAACATCTCTTTCACTCAATGCTTCTGCAAGCTGATAAAATACATCCTGACCTATTGAACCAGTTACAAGTAAAGCATCTTCTATAGTCATTGTTTCGCCACTAAAGGATACCACCTGATCTAACATACTGAGGGCGTCTCGCATCCCTCCTGCTGCAGCCTGGGCAATGATTTTCAAAACATTTACATCGTATTCAATTTGCGCATCTGTCAGCACTTCTATCATTCTAGAAACGATATCAGTTGAGGTAATACGTTTAAAATCGAAACGCTGACATCTAGAAATGATGGTTAATGGTATCTTATGTGGCTCTGTGGTTGCCAGTATAAAGACGGCATGTGCCGGTGGTTCTTCTAATGTTTTTAATAAAGCATTAAAGGCACTTGTAGAAAGCATATGCACTTCATCTATAATATAAACTTTGAAACGAGCATTGGAAGGAGCAAAACGCACCTTTTCAATAATATCTCTTATCTCCTCTACACGAGAATTAGAAGCAGCATCGAACTCAATTACATCTGTGTTGGAACCCTCTGTAATGCTTTTACAAGTCTCACATTCATTACATGGTTCCTTTGCAGGGCCATTTTCACAGTTCAAAGCCTTTGCAAATATCTTTGCGGCACTTGTTTTCCCTGTTCCTCTTGGTCCTGAAAATAGATATGCATGAGTAGTTTTATTATAAAGGAGGGCATTTTGAAGGGTTTGCTTGATATGAGTTTGACCGGACATTTCCGCAAACGACTGAGGTCGATAAGCGCGGTAAAAAGCTTGATACGACAACAAGTTTCCCTCCCTCTTTTGTTTAAGTAAAGTATGGACTAATTATATCATAAAGAGAACTGTACTTCTGCTCCAAACTCTAATATGGACAAATAAAAAAACTCATTCCTCCGAAGATGAATGAGTTTGAATTATATAATTTAAAGCCGTGCACCTTCCTTCGATTGATACACATAGGCGGCACCTTTGTCGTTAACTCAGTCTAGGCAACCCTGCGGCACATGAGAATGCACCACTTAATGCTGCTTCCTTCCGGACCTGACATGGTTCATGGGCTCCCATTGCGCAGGACCCAGACGTCAACATCACGTGCAAATACCAGACCCTACATATAAACAACCTCGAGAAGGGGTTCAGTCTCGCTAGAGCGGATTGCGAGTTACAAGACACCGCTACCTTCCCACCTAGCACGGCAATATTCAGTATAAGCTTTTTTTATCGAAAAATCAACGGAAATATCCGGTTTCACTTTTTCTATACATTTATTCTAAAGAAATTACTATATTTTTTTCAAAAATATTGACTTTGAATTTCATCCATGATAAATTAGTTCTTGTACTTCGGAGGAATACCCAAGTCTGGCTGAAGGGATCGGTCTTGAAAACCGACAGGCGGGTCATACCGCGCGGGGGTTCGAATCCCTCTTCCTCCTCCATTTTTTAACAACACACACGCATAAATTTGAGATTGAATTCGTTGCTTTTGTAACGAATTTTTCTTAGCCATACATGTTCAGAATATTAAGAAGTTGACTTTTTATGGGTCAGCTTCTTTTTTATTTTATGAATTGTTCCAAAATGAAATCCTCAACATACTTAGTCGCCCCAAGCTTTCCATGTTTAACCCTTCTTTCCTCCCACTACTACCATTTCTCATCCCCATTGAATTCTCCCTTTTACTTAATATCATCCTTTGTAACAAAAAAGCTTCCGCAATAAATGCGGAAGCTTTCATTATTTACGTAAGGTAATTGTCTGTGTTTGTTCCATAAAATGTCCAATTCTTTCAAGAATTAGCTCGACATCTTCAGGATTTTCTACGATATCATAATCATTAATGTTAAGGCGAAGCACCGGGCAACCATTAAATCCATCAATCCACTTTTCATAACGTCCATGCATTTCTTCCCAATAAGCAATTGGCGTCTGCTGCTCCATCGGACGACCTCGTTCATGAATACGATCGATTACACTGTCCAGAGAGCCTTCTAAATAAATTAAAAGGTTAGGATGCGGGAAATACGGTGTCATCACCATTGCCTCGAATAGACTTGTATATGTCTCATGATCGATTGGATCCATCGTTCCCTTTTCCTTGTGCATTTGAGCAAAAATGCCAGTATCCTCATAGATAGAACGATCCTGAATAAATCCTCCACCATATTCAAACATTCTCTTTTGTTCCTTAAATCTCTCTGCTAGGAAGTAAATCTGTAAATGAAAGCTCCATTTAGAGAAATCCTCGTAAAAACGGTCAAGATATGGGTTAGTATCTACTTTTTCAAACGAAGTCTTAAAATGTAATGCGTCAGCAAGCATTTTTGTCATAGTAGATTTCCCCACACCTACAGTTCCTGCAATAGTAATGACAGCATTGGCTGGGATGCCATACTTTTCTCTTAAGTTCATGTTATTTACTCCTTTTATGTAGTGTAGCACTTACTTTTTCTAAAATTATATTTAAATCCTGGCTGTTCTGTACAAAATCCATTTCATCACCGTTGAAACGAATAACAGGTACGTCTGGGTGCCTTGCTTCAAAGTCATCTATAAACATTCTATAGTCCGATGAAAGTTGCTCTAAATAGCTTGTACTAATTTTCTTTTCGAACTCTCTCCCACGTAAATCAATACGGTTTTCTAACACGTCTATACTTGCATCTAAATAAATTACCATGTTCGGGATTGGCATATCCTTCGTTAAAATATGATAAATGGACTCGTATTTCTCATACTCGACCTCATTTAGGGAGCGTTTTGCAAAAATAAGATTTTTAAAAATATGATAATCCGCAACAACTGCTGTGTCGTTGGATAAGTATTTTTTTTCAATATCACTTAATTGCTTATAGCGATTACAAAGAAAGAACATTTCAGTTTGAAAGCTCCACTCTGCTATATCTTCATAGAATTTATTTAAAAAGGGGTTTTCGTCTACGATCTCTTTTA
>NZ_JBAEAP010000562.1:0-2934 GCF_056205495.1 Psychrobacillus sp.
TAGGAATGGAATAACATTCATAATCATCCCAAATAGCGCTAGTAGTAAGGAGTATTCTAGACCAATTATCCTATATCCGATAAATAGCATAACTCCCACTAGGAAACTAACAAACAATTGTCCCTGAACGTAAGAGCGAAGTGTGTCATCAATATCTGACAAAGTCTTACGTATAAAAATTTTCTTCTCCCCTTTGAAAAATTGGGTAATGAAAGGGACAAACTTTTCATGATCCTTCAGCATATAGACCAGGAAGAATGGTACAAGCACCAATAAAAATACTCCTTGGAATACATTCTGGACGAACTTAACTATCAAACCACCTGCAGATACTGCTATCGTTTCTATTTTTCCACTTGCACTATCTATCGTAGTTTGAATTGCCTCTGGCAGTTCACCAAATTTTTTTCTTTGAGAAATGGAATAATTAACAAAATCCTCTACCTCTTCTACCATCTCAGGTGTATTATCTACCAACGCATTCACCTGTTTTGTTAGGACAGGACTTAATAATGCAATGAATCCCCAAATAAGGAGACCAATTACAACAAATACTGATATAATACTAGCCCATCGTGGAAATTTTTTCGATTCTAGCCATTTTTGAAGTGGTCTGGATAAATAGAATAGTACCCCACCCAATAACAGTGGCATAAAAATAGCCTGGGCAATTGTCAGAAAAGGCGAAAAGATTGATTTAACCTGCATAAACATAAAAATAATTAATAAAGTAAATAATATTGCGGTTCCAACCTGGAACCAAAGCTTTTTAGTCAACTAACTTTCACATCCTCCATGTAGGTTTAACATAATCTTATATACGAATTATCATAAGGTAAGTTTCATCATTATACGTATCGTACCATTTTTATAGTAAACTGTTAATAATTCTTAACTTGAATAGGGGGAGACTCTTGGAATACTATAAAAAATTACGCCAATATGTTGGGCATCAGCCACTAATACTGCCTGGTTCAGTTGTCCTAATACTAAATGAACACAATGAAGTGTTACTTCAAGAAAGAGCACCTGGCATTTATGGTTTGCCTGGAGGATTAATGGAACTTGGTGAAAGCCTGGAAGACACTGCACATCGAGAGGTTTTAGAGGAGACCGGCTTGCGTATTGGAAAACTGACACTTTGCCAAGTTTACTCGGGTCCTGATTATTATATAGAAAATCCAAACGGTGACACCTTTTATTCGGTTACTACCGTATACAAAACGAATGAATATGAAGGCCTACTTACACCGGATGAATTAGAATCTATCTCACTTCAATTTTTTCCACCGAATAACTTACCGAATGGTATCCTAGCATCTTATCGCACCTTTATAGAGGACGAGTTATTGGATTAACGTCTAAATAACATCATTCAATACAAATACTACGCGTATTATGTATGAAACTTCTATAATTTTAGTATTTCTAAAAAAATAGATTGTCATTCAATTATCTCCAATTATTTTATAGATGAAAAATTGGATAGCAATTATAACAGAGAAGAAAAGGTCAGCGTCTAGGAGATGCTGACCTCTTTTTTACTTTTCTTTATATTCAAACCCAGGAAACCTTACCACTTCCCATTTTGTTTTACGTAGAGATGAAATAACTTCGTTGCCTACATTTAAATTAGTCTTAACAATTTGCGGAGGTGTTAAAGCCATCCATTGGGTAAGAGACACATCTTGGTAAATCGGTGATTTAAAAATTTCCAAATACCACAAAGGTGTCGTACCTGTGTTTTGGATATAATGACCATAGCAAAATGGCATATACCCTACGTTACCTGAGCGAACATCAAAGGTTCGTGCTGTTCCATCTGCAGCATAACCAGTCATTCTACCTTGACCTGTGAGAAAATATTGAAATTCATCATTATTAGGATGCCAATGAAGCTCTCGCATCGCTCCAGGGAGGATTTCAACTAATGCTGCTGATATAAGCTGAGAAACGGGGAAATTTCTAGAATCTACCACTCTAACCGAGCCCCCCGGTGAGGTAATCGGTTTTTGTTCTAATAACGAATGTGAAAATTTCCTTGTTCCAAAAGGGCTAAGAGGCTCTACTTCACTTATGGGACCTGGTACGGTGGATTGATAAATATACTTTTCTGTTGTTGGTATGTCTCTGAAGGCTTCTTCTGGTAGACCAAAGTTAGCAGACAGCACCTCTTTTGGAGTATGGGCAAACCAATCAGAAATAGTAAATGTATCTAAATCAGAAAAATTCCCGTTGTCAAATACCAATAGGAACTCGCAGCCTTCCTCTAGCCCTTGAATAGAATGGGGAATCCCAGGCGGGAAGTACCAGATATCCCCTGGCCCTACGTCAGCTATAAAGTTTTTTCCATTTTCATCTACAGCTGTGATCTTTGCTCTACCCGCTAGCATATAAGACCATTCCACTTCCTTATGCCAATGTAGTTCACGAACGCCTCCTGGAGTTAGCCTCATATTCACTCCAGCAAGAGTGGTTGCTACCGGCAATTCACGAGCTGTGATCTCCCTAGACCACCCGCCTGGCTTCAATGTCATATTTGTATCGGAAAACGAAAACGTTAAATTTGGTACGGTTCCGGCGTCGGTTACTGGAGGCACAAGCATATTAGGATTTTCAATTGCACGGATAATATCTCTTGGACCCAGGTCTGTTGCACCTGCACCGTCCGACTCTCTAATGGGCTGTGGAATATCCTGCGGTGGAATACATCTTAACAAATCCTCATAGTTAAAGTTATTATTGCTCAGGTTCTTCACTCCTTCATATACATTCTATTTACTATATGAAATCATATGGGAATGAGTTATTTACATAAAGATAGGAAGTAAACCTAGTAATGAAATGATAATAACGCTTGCTTGTCCGTTGTTCGAAAAATAAGATGATAACCTTTTAAATTGGATATTTATGTTAAAATATTAAAAAGTATGT
>NZ_JBAEAP010000563.1:0-1581 GCF_056205495.1 Psychrobacillus sp.
TTATTACAGGTGCCTGGCACCTGTAATAATATCCATATAATAAAACTCAACAACTCTTCTTACATAACAGTCCTCAAATACATAGAAAAAAGCCTATCTCATCTCTTAAAGATGAAATAGACTTTTCTTTTTTCCCAACCACCAACTGCTTTGGGAACTCAGATCAACTAAAAACAATTAGTTTCCCAAAAGCTATCTTCTACTTCACTACAAATTTCACTAACACACTTTCCGTTAAGGGTTTTCCATCTGTCCCCTTCAGCTCATTCGTAATCATTAGCTCGTAGGAACCTGGTTTATATCCACCTTTAGGAGCGAATACCTCGACTTGTTTCCCATTTGCCTTGGACACAGCTTTATCAACTGGTATTGCCATTGAACCATCCTTCATGACAAAAATGGATTGATTCAAACTTGCACTGTTGACATCCTTGCTTAACGTGATTGTCCATTTTTTATCAGAGGCTACAGGTATATTTTTCTCCATCACTCTGCCCCATCCAAGTGGTAGCTCAGGCAGCGTTTTTAAGAAAAATTGGTCAGCTATTACTTGGTAGCCAGCTTCGTTTGGGTGAATATCCTTTGGATTTTCCAAATAGACCGTTCCCTTTGCATCAAACGCTGGCGCCACATTAACAAAATGCACCCCTTCACTTTCTGCAATAGCCGCTATTCGATTATTAACAATATTGAATGCCATTTGTAGCTGCTGTCTCGTAGCAATATCCGTCATATGTGGAAACGGAAAAAAGTAGCCGAACAAATAGATTTCAGCATCTGGATTAATAGCCTTCACTTGCTTAACTGCAGTTGTTAGATTGTCCGAAACCTTACTCAATATTAAAGTTGCTGCTGTAAGGTCGACATTCACACTTTCATCCTTAGGGTCATAAAAGGCCTGGATAAAATCATTAGCACCACTGACGATTGTTACTAATTCAGCTTCCTTCAACGCCTTTTGAACATCTTCTCGCTTCAACTTCTCTAAAAGTCTATCCGTCGTTTCTCCGGATTTAGCAAATTCCTTCGTAAAGGAACCTAAACGTCCTTCCTTCTCAAGCTTCTCGCTAATTATGTCTGTAAATCCACGTCCAACTTTTTCTCCATATGGTGTTTGACCACTAGCGATGGAATCTCCTAACGCCACGTAATCTATTTTGTCATTCGCCGCAAAAGCTGCTGGCATATTTAAACTAAAAACAAACAAACATAAAGCCAATAATATTTGTACCTTTTGTTTCACTATTTTTCCCCCTTCTACGAAACTCTATATCTTATCTTATTCCCTAAATCACAACAAAAAACCTTTAGGTAAATAAAAAAAGTACAAGCTCTCCAAAAAGGTAGTACATACATATTATATTACAGGTGCCAGGCACCTGTAATAATATTCATATAATAATCCTACTTGCTTCCCAGCCTAACCTCTGCTAATCAAAACTAATCAAACCGCAATGCCTCACTAGGATTCATACGAGCAGCCTTCCATGCCGGATAAATGCCGAATAAGCTACCAATCCCAAAGGACGTATAAAGCGCAAGCTTAACCGCCCATAAAGGAAGCACCAAGGCAAAGATATC
>NZ_JBAEAP010000564.1:0-3879 GCF_056205495.1 Psychrobacillus sp.
ATTATTGTGGTTTGAATTCTTTGGGTGTATGAAGAATATTAAAGAAAGATTTGATATGATAAGAGAAGAACTTTTTAAGGGGGATTACTGTGGACACACACCGAGTGCTAGTAGTGGAAGACGATAAGAAAATTGCAGCACTATTGGCAGATACATTAAGAAAATATCACTATGAAGTACATACTATAGAAGACTTTGACCATATAATTGAGGAATTTACAGCCTTTGATCCACACATTGTTTTGCTTGATGTGAATTTACCTTCGTATGACGGCTATTATTGGTGTAGACAATTAAGACAGCTTACGACTTGTCCGATTATTTTTGTTTCGGCAAGATCAGGTGAAATGGATCAGATTTTTGCCTTAGAAAATGGGGGAGACGATTTTATTACGAAGCCTTTCCATTATGAAATCGTCCTAGCTAAAATACGAAGCCATTTAAGAAGGACGTATGGGGAGTATGCTGCAAAGCAGGAAGAGAGAATTGTCCGTGCTGGAAAGCTTCAGCTTTTCTTGGAGCGGATGGAGCTACATATCGGTAAGGACGAAATTCCTCTTCAGAAGAAAGAGTGTACCATACTAGAATTACTTTTAAGAAACTATCCTAAAGTAGTGACACGGGAGCAACTATTAGAAGAGCTCTGGGATGACCAGTCCTTTGTTGATGAGAACACACTGAATGTGAACATGACAAGAGTCCGTAAGAAGCTTGCGGATTACCATGTGAGCTCCACCATTGAAACAGTACGAGGAGCAGGTTATCGCTTAAACCTTAGTTCGGAGGAATCTTGATATGTTTCGTTTATTTATAAAAGAACATTCTATCTTTATCATATTTCAAATTTTCCTTGTGTTATTTATCATGCTCCTTTATTGGCTGGATGGCTTTCGCAACGTTGATACTGCCGTATACTCAATTGTGATTAGCACCATCCTAACACTTACCTTTTTAGGAACGCTTTTTATAAAAAAAATGTCGTTTTATAAAAAAATACTATCTGTTCCAAACAAAATAGAAGTAGTCCTGCAAAAAGAAGGATACTCGCCAGAAGTAAGGCAAGTGGAGACATATTTGCAGCACATCTATCGTTTATATCAAAAAGAGGTGCAGCTTCTATATGCCACTCAAAACAGGCATCTGCAATTTATGAACAGCTGGGTTCATCAAATGAAAACTCCAATTTCTGTTTTAGAAATGATGGGACAAAATGAGGAGCACATGGACTCTAAAAGTGTTCTCGAGGAAACGGATCGATTGAAGCGAGGATTAGAAGCTGTACTTATGAATGCCAGGCTTGATACCTTTGAAGAGGATATGCACATAGAACAAGTGAATTTAAGGCAAGTTGTGACTGAAGAGGTTTCTAAGAATAAGCGATTGTTTATTAGTCACCGAGTTTATCCTGTCATTGAAATGGAAGATGATTGTTTAATCGCCACGGATGCTAAATGGATCCGTTTTGTTATTGCTCAATTTATAACAAATGCAGTTAAATACACGATGAAGGAAAATAAAAAGATATTTTTTGAGACTACTTTAGAGGACGAAAAAGTAATATTGAGTGTGAGAGATGAAGGGATTGGTATCCCAGCCTCTGATATAAAACGTGTGTCCAAAGCCTTTTTTACGGGAGAGAATGGACGTAAAAGTGGGGAATCTACTGGAATGGGATTATATTTGGCTCAGGAAATCTGTAATCGTTTAGGTCACAAGATGAGTATTAAGTCGATACTTGGAGAAGGAACGACCATATCGATCCTATTTGAGAAGTTAGATTCTAAGGAAAGGGATGACAAGGATGTCGATATTAGTTCTTGATGATATAACGAAGGTTTATGAAGGGAAAATAGCTCATCTTGCCATTAATCAGCTTAGCTTTGAAGTGGAAAAAGGAGAGTTCCTTGCAGTAATGGGTCCATCAGGAAGTGGAAAAACTACCTTACTGAATATAATTTCCACTATTGACCGACCAACCTCTGGGGATTTCTTTATAGACGGCTTAAACCCGTTGGAGCTGAAAAAGGATGATTTGTCTTTGTTTAGAAGAAGACAGCTTGGATTCGTATTTCAGGATTTCAACCTTCTCCCAGCCCTTACGGTAGAGGAAAATATGATTCTCCCTTTAACCTTAGATGGGCAGCCTGTAGGGACGATGAGGGAAAAAGTCATTGAAATAGCGGAATCGTTGGATCTAATGAATATTCTAGAAAAGAGACCAGCAGAGATTTCTGGTGGTCAGGCGCAAAGAACTGCGATAGGAAGAGCTTTGATACATGGGCCATCCATTATTCTTGCGGACGAGCCAACCGGAAATCTAGATTCTAAATCAGCACGTGATGTATTAGAAATATTAACTCAAGTTAATCAGATGAGTAATACGACCATTGTTATGGTAACTCACGATCCGATAGCAGCAAGTTATTGTGATCGAGTGCTATTTATCAAGGATGGGGAGTACTTTAACGAAATTTATAAGGATGATCGGAGACAAACCTTCTTCCAGAGAATATTAAACGTCCTTTCTCTTTTAGGTGGAAACGTTAACGATTTAAACTCTTTGCGAATGCCTTGATAATTTTGGAGATGAAAGTTAGGTGGAAATGTAAAATGACCTTTCAACAATTTGCTTATCATAATGTCATAAGGAACAGCAGGATATATGCAGCTTTTTTTCTAGCTAGTAGCTTTTCTGTTATGGTGTTCTTCGTCTATACGATGTTAATGTTTCATCCAAAGATTGAGGATCAGTTTTTACGTGATATAGCATTTGGTGGGATGCTGATTGCTGAGATTATATTAATCATTTTTACATTGTTTTTTTTATTTTATTCGATGAGTGCCTTTATACAGGCTAGGTCGCATGAGTTTGGCGTCCTCCTGAATCTCGGGATGCAAAAGCAACAGCTAGGTCGGATGATTTTTATAGAAACAATGCTACTAGGCCTTATTTCTGTTACTGTCGGCATATTCTTTGGCTTTTCATTTTCGAAGTTCTTTTTTATGGTTATCCGAGAACTTTTTTTACTCGATAGCCTTCCTTTATATGTATCTTGGAAACCCTTTGCATTAACGATAATCGTTTTTGTTACGATGTTTGTCGTAATTTCTTTTAGCAGTGTCGTTTTTATACGTAAGAAAGATATTATCCAGCTTCTAAGAGGATATAGTAATGACGAGGAACCGACTGCATATAAAAAATGGAGAGCATTACTGGGGTTTGTCCTCATCTTATCTGCCTACGGACTTGTTATATTCTCGGCATTTCAAATGCATATTGCACTTAGCTTCGTCATTGTGACATTAGCATTTTGGGGAACGTATTACTTTTATACGGACAGTATCCTCTATCTGCTACAGGTCATTCGAAACAAAAGAAAACTTTATTGGCGATCTTTTCGGTTAATCGCTTTCGCGGATGCATCGATAAAAATTCGAGAAAATGCCAAAATGTTTTTCGTTGTAACAATTGTATCGTGTATAGCCTTTCTTTCAGTGGGAATCGTTACTTCGTTTACTTCCTTTACCGCACAGTTTAGAGAGTTAAACCCTGTAAGTATTTTCTACTCTAGTGATTGGGATAATCCCTATGAACAAGAGCATGTGACGAAGCTAACCGAGGAGCTACAAAATGAAGGGCTTTCTTATGATTTAGTTAAATTTAATCTGAAGAAGCAGACATCCTCTAGTACAGGCGAGACGGTCAACGTCAACGCTGAGCTGTATGCGGTCCTGCAGGACGCTTACGCGAAAACGCTGGAGGCGCAGGGTTTCAATATGTTCGCCGGCGCGCTGTACCGGGAGTGGCACAGCATCCTCATTCTTGACGATCCTGCCGAGTTTGACCCGCTGTATAATGAAAATGAGCGCGAGCGCATC
>NZ_JBAEAP010000565.1:0-1624 GCF_056205495.1 Psychrobacillus sp.
GCATACTTGCAACCTCTTTTTTGTTATCCTTTTAGAAAAGGAGGCAGGTAAATGTTTAAGAAGAAAAGTGATCCACTTGTAGTAGCTGAGCATTTTGTTCAGCAATACTTTCCAAATTGTATAGGAGCTATTTTAGCTGGGAGTGTTGTTCGAGGAGAAGGTACCTCCACCTCTGATTTGGATATTGTAATATTTGATGAGCACATTCTCACCTCCTATAGAGAATCTCTATACTTAGACGGATGGCCAATAGAGGTATTTGCCCATAGTTTGAGCTCCTACAAGCACTTCTTTGAGCTGGATTGTGAAAGGGCTAAGCCTTCCCTTCCAAAGATGGTCGCGGAGGGAGTGGTGTTAAAGGGACAAGGGGTATTGTCCTCTATTCAAGAAGAGGCTCGCGAACTATTGTCGAATGGACCGAGGGAATGGTCTAAAGAGACTATTACGATGAAACGCTATTTTCTTACAGATGTTTTAGATGATTTTATTGGCTGTACAAATACCCAAGAGGAGCTATTTGTCGTCCATTCTCTCTTAGATTTATCCAATGAATTTGTATTAAGAACAAATCGTCAGTGGACGGGTACGTCTAAATGGGGGTATCGTGCTTTGAAACAATTTGACGAATCATTTGCAACTAAATTTACGGAAGCCTTCGATGCCTATTACAAGCATCGTGAAAAAGAGAAGATTGTCGAGATTGTCGACGAGATGCTTCAGCCTTATGGTGGGCGCTTGTTTGAAGGGTTTTCTTTAGGCAAGCCTACCAGTGATGATCACTAAGCATAGTTAACCTAATGCAACAGTTGGAGATTCAATAATCATTGAAAAATAATCACGAATATTTATGTGAGTAAGTGAACGACAAATCGTTTGCTTACTCGCTTTTTAAAATTTGAGAGCAGCGATTTCCATTCCAGTCGGACGCTTTCCGCCGGCATGGCCTCAGCCTCCTCGTCGCTGCGCTCCTGTGGGGTCTTCACCTCATGCTATTCCGGCAGGAGTCGCCGCCTTCCACTTCAATCAACTAGTATCCCTTCTATTACAAAAAAATATTGTAAGGATGTCTTTCATCTAAAGTGTCATCTATATGAGAAGTTTTTACTAATTATCAATTAATATCTCCTACATAGACTGTTGTTTTTCCTTTCTTTACATAAGTAATGATATGTTCTCTTAATCCTTTGGGGTAAAAATTATATTTCATTAGCTCTGCAATAGGTATCCACTCCAAGCCAGTTTGTCCTAGGTCAAGAAAAGTAGATTGTGCGTAGTTTAATCGAACAACTTTGGTTAAAAACATAAACTCCGTCTGATGGTAACCCCCGTGTTTCTTAGAAAGCTCATGATTCTTCCCGATATATTCTCGTACAAATATTAGATCTCCGATGGTAACCTCTGCGCCTGCCTCTTCTCTACATTCTCTTTTAAGGGTTTCATGTAAATTTTCTCCTGGCTCTTGCCCACCACCCGGTAAAATAAAATAAGTCTCATTATCTTCTTGTAACTTAATAGTTAATAGTCTCTTATTGTCCATGATAATAGCCTTTGCTGAATTTCTAGTTATCATTAGATCACCTTCCTCAATAAATATTTTTTTAAAAGCTCCCAAAGAACTAACCCG
>NZ_JBAEAP010000566.1:0-4675 GCF_056205495.1 Psychrobacillus sp.
CCTGTAGAGACCGTCAAAAGCAATATGGGCAGAAGTGGTGTCGTGTTTGATTCTAACTACACGGTTAAAGAAATCCACCAATTTATGAACAGATTAAAGCATATTATGACTTCAGATGAAGAAGAGCTGACTACTGAGAAATTAGCTATTTTGCTAGAGGGACTTTATGTAAGAGAGAAATTTGTTTTAAAGCAACAAGCAAGCATTCAATTATTTAAAAGCAACTCCATTACCAAGTATCAGGCTATCAAGGCTCAAGTTGCCACTGAATTGGAAAACGAGTTCAGAGCTATTAATAACCAAACAAGAGATTTATTGATGGTTGGGACAAATCAAAAAAACCAACTTACCAGTCTAGAGAAACAAATTAAGGACATTTCCACTGAAGCTGGAGACTTTGAAAGTCTTCCAACACAAGAGGCTCTTGAAACTAACTTATTAGATAAACAAAAAAAGAGAGCAGCTCTGGATGAAACATTGGAGAAAGTATCTGTTTACAGTGCGAAGTTGGGTCACAAAAAAACTGAATTGGAGAAGCTTAAAACTCAACTTCAGGAGCAAGAAGGTATTCTACAAAAAAATGAACAAGAAGCGAAGATGGTAAATGCAGAAGGTCTAGACCAGGAAAAGCGCTTAAAGATTTTAGATGAAATCATACTCCAAAATCCAGAAAATGCATTAAAGAAATTGGAAGAGAGCTGCACCGCTTTAGAACAAGAAAGTGCGCAGATACAGATTGAATTAGAGCGCTTACCTATAACTCAAACTCTTCAAAATGAATGGTTATCTCTTTTACAGGAAGCTAACGATCATGACCTAGATGAGATAAGAAAGTTATATGTGCGTCATGCGAATGTGATTGGGACTACTTGTGTTGCATCTGCTAGAAAAGAATTTATGGAGAATTATCCAACCTTCGATGTTGTTATCATTGATGAGGTATCTAAAGCTACACCACCAGAACTCTTGTTGCCTATGTTAAAAGGAAAGAAGATTATTCTAGTAGGTGATCATCATCAGCTTCCTCCACTAGTTGGAGAGGATACGTTAGATGAAACGCTTCAGGCTATTCTTGAAGAAAGCGATAGCTTCGAAGAAAAAGAAGAGTTGAAAAAGTTGCTCAAAGAGTCTCTTTTCGAACGTCTCTTCAAAAATTTACCTAAGAGCAATAAAACGATGCTAGCGATTCAATATCGAATGCATGAGAGTATTATGGAAACTATTACGCCGTTTTATGAGGAAGAGAACTACAGGTTACAATGTGGCCTAACCGATTCTGATGCGATGAGGGACCATTTATTAGATTCTGAGATTGTCAAAAGAACCGACCATCTTCTATGGGTTGATATGCCTAACGAAAAACGATACTTTGAAGAACGTATGAAGGATGGTAAAAGTCGATTCAATCAAGCCGAGCTCGATTCCATTAGGAAGATTCTTGTGGATTTAAATAAAGCTACAGAAAAAGCCAAGCAAGATGGAAGAATGGAGCCGCATGAAAAGAAAAGTATCGGAGTTATTAGCTTCTATGGCGAACAAGTAAAAAGAATTGATCGACTCATTCAACAGGAAATGAACTTAAAGCATTTGCATCTTAGAACAGGAACCGTAGACAAATTTCAAGGAATGGAAATGGACGTCATCCTTTTGAGTATGGTACGCAATAACCAAGATAAAAGTGGAGATATTGGATTTGCTAATGACTATCGTCGACTGAATGTGGCATTATCTCGTGCTAGAGAGCTGCTAGTAATAATAGGCAGTGTGGAAATGTTTACGAAACGAGCTAAACAAAAAAGCTCAAGAGAAATGTATGGTCGCTTAAAAACAATAGTAAAACAGAAGGAAGGCTTCCGTAATCCAGAAGTGATTGGACAAGGGAGTCGTTTAGGGGTTTAAACATGCAGTCATTACAAAAGCGCTTAGAACAAGAAATCAACTTAAATTCTAAGGTGAGAATTATGGAATCACGTCTTTGGTGTGTTCCAGTCCATACAATTGAGGTTCAGTATAAACGAGTAAAGCGTACAAAGATGGATGTATTGATGAAAATGATGTTGATCTCCTTTCAAAAAGCCGAGATTAGCTCTTCAGCGCAGCTTAGTGAATTGTTGATGGTGGAACAGTTATTCATCGATGATTTAATAGAAGTGATGAAGAAGTCTGGGTTGATCGAGAAAAGAGAAACTAATATTGTGCTAACTGCAAAAGGTATTCGACAACTGGAGCAGGGGATATTTGAAGAGGAACAGGAACCTGGGACTCACAATATACTATTTAGTCCAACCCATAAAAATTTTTTGAGCGGAGAGATAAAGCCTGCTTCAGAAGGCGAGGAGCTACTACAGGTATATAGATACGCTAAAGATGAAAAAAAGCTGTCTATAGAAAACGGCACATTGTTAGAAGCATTACATCAATATGATATAGAAGGTAATGAAGGTGAGGAACTAATAATTATCTCTGAAGTTATCTCATCCTCTGAATTATACATTGATGATATTCCTTGCTTAGAATACATTATTTATAACGAGCAGGAGGACCTATTTTTCGCAAGGGTATGGAATACTTTAACTGATCAATGGGATGAATCACTAGAAACACAATTAAATGAAAAAGAACGATTGAGTTGGAGAGAGAAATTTTTATAATCATTTAAGAAAACAACTATAGATGAGTCAATTTCATAAATAGCATTTCAACAAATAAACACGAACTTTTTCTCTGTATTGATTGTAGCGAAAGGCGGCGACTCCAGCGGGAGGAGGGAGACTGATAAGACATCACAACCACGCTTGCAAGCGATGGGTGATGGCTTATCGCTCCCCCCCGCGAAAAAGCGTCCGCCGAGAGCGAAGATCAATTCTGCTTTATTCTTTAAAAAGCATATGATTTTCATAGTTTTCTTTTTATTGTTCGTGTTCTTCTGTAAAAATAGGAATTATGCAATTGATTCAGATAAAACACGAATCAAAAATGAAAGGCTCCTAGAATTTTACGCACTGTAAAATTCTAGGAGCCTTGTTATTGGTTGATATTTTTTTCCAACGGACATAGTGTTAATAGTCAATCTTATAGGAAGTGTTGCTTCTGATGATCAGCTGACGGAACTTCCATCTTATCTAGTAGCCTTGAAATATTCCTCTATAGGTACGAACAAACCAACCTTCCCATGGCTTTCATGTTCCAGGGTGGCAAAAACTATTCCAATAACTAGTCCATCCTGATTAAACACGGGACTTCCACTGTTGCCTCTGTAAACAGGAGCCTCCATCATCATGATAGGCACTTCCCAGTCACTTAACTGATAGGGTTCAATTAAAGTACCTTCATTAGCTATACCGGTAAAACGCAGAGGATTTCCGATAAAGGTAATGTGATCGCCTTGCTCGGCTGCCATATGGTCGGCTAAGGTCAAGTAAGGCAGGTCTTCCTTGCTAGAGACTTGTAAAATAGCTAAATCTATTTCAGGATAGGTGTCAATCACATCTGCTCTGAAGCGTCCATCATCAGGGAAACCTACTGTTATATTATTTTTGTCTTCTATTACATGATAATTGGTTATAATTGTTCCGTTTTCTGAAATAGAGAAACCGGTTCCTTTGCTGTCATCTGTTAAGACAACTACTACAGCCTTCTTATGCTCTGCAATATCTTCTTGAGCTGATAGGCGAGCAGATGTTTTTACGAATTCAATGGCCGGAATGGAGTAAACCTGCAAGATAATACCAAAAGTATTAACAAATAAGACCACGGCCATCAAGTAAAAGATCCATTTTGGAAATGGACGCTTTCTTGGAGGAAGATTTTTTTCCTCTTTAGCTTTAAGTAATGCCTCCGCCTGGGCTTCTAAAACTAATTGCTGTAACTCCTCATCGTCAATGTCCTCTTCCCAATCTTCCTTTTTTCGATCCTCAGGCATCATACTCACATCCTTAATGATTGCAATATGTACATCTATTATACATAAATGTTTCTCTATTAAATGGTAAGATAAGAATTTATTTCGCTTGAAATATGAGTGCAAAAAGTATATTATATGAATACAAGCTGCATTGTGCGTATGAATATTAAGTTTTAACCTTTATGCTGTAACAGGGAGTTTTATATAGAGCCGGAATGACAAGCTTCATTCTCTTTTAGACAATGAAGACATGCAAAGAAGGTATCTGCGAACACCCACTTTGAGGAGTGGTGGTTTAAAACTTTCATATAAGATACGGCAAAGGCGGCTTCCTAAAAAGACTTTTATAGCAAGATATATAGACACTCTTACCGAATATGGTGAGAGTGTTTTTTGTTCTATAAGATTTATTTGAAATGCCAGTATCCTAAAAGAAGAAGTAAGATGGTGCTCAAACTATTACTTCTTGGTGAATGAATAATCAAGTCTATTGAAATGAAAAATTATTAATTGAGTTAACATAAGGGGATTAATTTTTTACATTATATAAATTTTCAGAACCATTTCACCTTTTATTTAAAATGTAATACTCCTTTTCAATCTGTCATAAACTTATTATCTCTTTAACATTATCCTGAAATACCTTTGTCATCTTAACATGTTAAGCTAGGGTCGTTAGTGAAAAGGAGGACATTCATTTTATGAAAAAACACATTGTAGCACTAACTGCTATTGCGGCACTATCAGTAGGAACAGCAGGACAGGCTTCTG
>NZ_JBAEAP010000567.1:0-4594 GCF_056205495.1 Psychrobacillus sp.
TAAGATTTCTTTGCATCCTAAATCAACCCTAACCTTCAACATAGCCAATAAAAAAATTCCCCATAGCAATTAGCACCATGGAGAACTTTAGATTATTCTTCTACTTTTTCAATCGTTTTAGCTTCACCCGATGCTGGATGAGATTCCTTTAGGGATTCATATCCGACTTTGACTAGGTCATACAATTCCAACTCATTGCGATGAGCCATCGAAATATTAAACCAAGTAGCACTTTTCCCAGCTTCAAGTGCTTCTTCTACAGTTAACTTGCGCGCTTCCTCTTCACTTAAATCTTCTACAACAAGAATACCACTGTCCTTCGTGTCTATAATAATCCCAGTGATATAGCCAATTGGCTGTGCTTGAGTAGGATTATTCTCAAAGAAGTTCATGATAAAGTAAAAGGTCGTTCCAATTGCGACGAGTAAAATTCCAATAATAATTACTACCGTTGTTTTACCTTTCATACAAAAACCTCCTTATCTTTTTGCAGTAAGACGGAAGCCTTCTTCTAAAAGATATGCTTTTGCTTCATTGTAGGTGCCAAAGCTCTCCTCTAGGTTATAACCATGGTAGACATTCCAAAGAGTATCCTCTTGTAAAAGAGTTAGCTTAGAGCTTTCTTTGTTTGTCCACTCCTCCTCTACTTCTTCATCAATCAATTCTTCTTCCTCAGTCGCTAAATAGGCAATAGAATCTTTGATCATTTGGCGTAGCTCATCTGCTGATACTTCTCGAATATTAACTAATCCTTTTTCTTTTGCTTCATATTGCGGAAGATCTCCAACATACACAAAGCCATTGCCATTAGGATGTAGATGGTAGATTACAGTTGTTTTATCATATAAGCTTTCTTCATAATGGTAGTTAACTCGCTTCATCGATACTTCTTTACGAGTTAATTCAGGAAACTCTTGAATAATTGCTTCTTTCTCTTCAAATGTTAGCATATGATTCCTCTTTCTTTTCTTATCTTTAGTTTATTATTATAGCATAAATTCTATCCTCTTCGTGTCCACCACTCTGCTACTATTATAAAACAAATGACAACCGCAATTGCCACAGCAAAAAACCAATCAGGTATGCTTCCCAATATTATATCCTCCTAACAAACCCGTACTAACTATGGCAAATATATATTTCTTCTGTTCAGGAGACACATCTCTCCTTCCATTCTAGCTGGGCTCTACCTTATTATCCTTAAAATTACTATACTTGTTCCTATTGATTATATTCACTTTATCTTACTTCACATTTAATCCCGTCTCTTGCGAATAGATATTACTGCTAAATTGTGATAAACTTAAGGACAGACAATAAGAGGACGTGAGAGAAATGATTAAAATTGAATTACCAAAACCAACCGTTACTATTACACAACGCACGCAAGCCCTTAAAGAAGGGGAAGTTGAAATCCCATCTATTTATGGATTTATCGACTTCCACCAAATCCCTCGTGATAAAGGCGGCATCTTTATGTTTTATAACAAAAATGATGAGCTATTATTCGTAGGAAAAGCGCGTAAAATTCGTCAACGTATTAAAAAACATTTTGAAGATAATGTTTCTCCGATGATTAAACATCGCGACGAAGTTTACAAAATTAGCGTGTGTATAGTTGAAGAGGCTATGGATCGTGAAATATATGAAACATATGCAATTAATACCTTAAAAGCTAAATATAATATCGATAAAGTATTCTATAAGTAAGAAATCTCATGCCTCCTAAACGAGGCATGGGATTTTTTATTTTGTTTCTTCAAAAATACTCGTACTGTGCTTTGGCTGTACTCTTGCCTTTGGATCTAATGATGCCTTAATATGGCTAATTGCATTAGGGACTTCCCCAAAGCCTACCGCTATTAGCTTTACTTTACCAGCATGTGTACAAACGTCACCTGCTGCATATATTCCTTCTATACTTGTTTCCATCTTTTCATTCACTATTACCGAATTTTTCTCCATCTCCAGTCCCCAGCTTTTCAGTGGTCCGAGAGATGCTACGTTGCCATAGTTAACAAGTACATGGTCTACCGGGATTCTTTCCTCTACCTTATCCTTGCTGACTACAATCACTTCTTGAATACGATCTCCGTCGCCAATTAGTTCTTTGACCGCGTAGGAAGTTTTAATATGGACTTTTGAGTCTTGAAGCTGTTGAACGGATTTTTCATGAGCCGTGAATTGCTCACGGCGATGACAGATGGTAACTTTTGAAGCAATATCCTCTAACATTAACGACCAATCTAGGGCAGAATCTCCACCGCCCAGTACTAATACATTAGAATTTTGAAAGTCATTTAAGTCCTTTACTTTATAATATAAATTTTTACCCTCATATTCCTTAGCTCCGGGCACAGTTAATTTACGTGGTTGAAATGGACCTACACCAGATGTGAGAAGAATAGTCTTAGTATAGTGAATATCTTTGTCAGTTTTCAATATAAAATATTCATCGTGTTTTTCTAGCTCGTTTGCGGTTTCCTCTAAACATATGGTTGGATCACTATAGGATGCCTGTTCCACTAAATTAGCTATTAAATCCTTTGCCAATATTTTAGGAAGACCTCCAATATCATATATATATTTATCTGGGTAAAGCTCCATTAGCTGTCCGCCTAGCTCTGGAAGGCTATCAATTATTTTCACCTTTAAATCACGGAGCCCCGCATAAAAGGATGCAAACAATCCAGTTGGACCTCCCCCTATAATTGTTACGTCATACACTTCATGTTTCATGTTGAACAATCACCTCATTAATCTATTATTTACTTTATAAGAAACGGCTCCGTACTTCTGGAGAGGGTATCATACAGCTCTCCTTTTTACCAAACCAACGATAACGATTTTTTGCGATGAATTTGTAAACACTGTTTCTAATTGGTTTAGGAACAAGCATGAAAATATAAAGATACCTCCATAAACCACTTAAATTTCTACACACTCTTAACGCTCCATCGGAAAATTTGTAGACTTTTTCATCTTCTATCAAGATGAAACTATCGATGTGATTCGAGATACCATATTTTTCTTTCAATTCCACTCCCGCATCACTTTGAAGTGCAGCAAACTTAAAATAACCACGAGTGTCTCGTTTTATTATAAATTGAACACTGGAATCACAAAAATTACATTCTCCATCAAACATAACGATAGCTGCCATTTAATATTCCCCCTTGCTTCTAGTGTATCAGAAAGGATTTGGACTGTTAAATGACAGGGGCTAAAATTCCTTAATACTTTTGACGGAGATAATGAAGACCATAAACATAAAAAATGATGCTCAATACCTTTTGGAATTGGCATCATTTTTTATTTTATTTATCTTGCGGAGTATCTGATGAACCATAGGATTCTACATCCTCGAAGCTGTTACTGTAATCTCTAAGCTTTCCTTCCTCTTGCTCCACTGGACGATCGGTGTCAGGATTTAAGATTTCCTCTTCAACTGGACGGAAGTCCTCTACCTCCTGTTGAGCATCCTCGACGCAAGTTAAGGCTGTTGGTTTAGCTTCTAGTCGCTCTATAGGGATTTGTTTTTTACAAACTGTACACTGCCCGTAGGTTCCTTCATCCATAGCCTGAAGTGCAGCTTTTATATCTTCTATTTCCTCTTCATTGTGCTTTCGTATGGCTAATCTGGTATGCTGATCCGTTAGATCCGTTGCATTGTCTGCAGGATGATTATCGTATTGGGATAACTCAGTGGTTTCAAATTCTTCATCGCTATTTAAACTTTCCTCTAATTCTTTAAATCGGTTAAGTAATTCCTCTTTTAGTTTTTCATATTTGGCCATGTCAATTCCTCCTTAGGTTAGTATAGGATTACCCGAAAGTCGGGAAAATAAAACTAAATAGGGTTGCTAGTGTTTCCATTACATAAAATACGGATATTTAAGTAATATATAGAGAAGGAGTGATTGTAAATGGGAATTCACCGTTTTTTTATGAGCATGAACGAATTAGAAAGAATTATACGAGCACCCGGAAGATTCAAATATGAAGAGCATAATGTAGCGGCTCATTCTTGGAAGGTCGCTCAATACGCTATGTTCTTTGGAACTATAGAGGAAAACCATGGAGCAAAAATTAACTGGAAATCTTTGTATGAGAAGACTATTAACCACGACTTTGCAGAAATTTTTATCGGTGATATTAAGACACCTGTTAAACATGCTTCTCCTGAATTAAAGCAAATGCTTTCACATGTTGAAGAGAAAATGATGGAAAAATTTATATTGAATGAAATACCCGAAGAGTTCCAACCCGTATTTTTTGATCGAATGAAAGAGGGTAAGGATGAAACTATTGAAGGCCGTCTACTGGAATTGGCAGATAAAATGGATCAGGTTTATGAAGCCTTCACAGAGCTACAGCATGGCAATACAGATCCGGAATTTATCAAGATGTATGAGACTGCATTAAGAAAGATCTTACACCTACCACTTAAAGAAAGTGTTACCTATTTTAAGGAAGTCATGCTACAGGATATTATTGCTGAGGAATCAGTCATAGACGTGAAAAATATTACTTTAAAAATTTTAGTAGAATAAGGAAAATTTTTCAATAAAACCTGCGATATATTGTATAATAT
>NZ_JBAEAP010000568.1:0-7572 GCF_056205495.1 Psychrobacillus sp.
CATGGCACTAATACTTTGTACAGTTACCATCCATTTATGTTTGACTGTAAATACTTGATAGAAAATCCCCCATGCAAAGACAGATAACCATCCTACTAAAAGTACGTGAGCGTGTATTGGTCTTAGTGAGTAGTCCATCTGACCCGCCATATGTGAACCAATATAAGTTCCAATCAGTCCAAATAATGCTGCAAAACGAATTAATCGTATACTCCAAGTTTTTTCCATTATTATCTCTCCTCTCAAAACCTCAGTTTAATGATTAAATATCTTTTCCACAAGTGGTAAATTTACTTAGACTTGAATATTTCAAATTTGAATAGAAAGAATATAAAAGTAAAAGGAAAGTTCATAGAGAGTTCATATACCTTCTGTAAACTAACTATTTGATAGAAATTTTGAAGGAGGAAAAGCGCTCATATGAAAAAACTATTACACCCAATTACTGACTGGGTCTCAACTAAACGAGGTATGTGGATTACCATTATTGCTTGGTTAGTCCTCATGATCGGACTAAGTGCTGGGCCACAACTTGGAGAGTATAAGGTAACTAATTTTCAATCTTTACCTGACGATGCAGCTTCTATAATTGCCAGTGAAAAGTTAGATGAATACTTCCCTAATGATCAAGGAACCCCTGGAATCCTAGTTTTTCATAACGAGGATGGAGAAGTAAATGTTGAAAGTGTAAAAAATATTCTTGAAGGTATTCAACAAGCAAATATTGATGGGATTGACACCATCGTTGATATTGCTTCATTACCAGAACAAGCACTAGCATCTTTTATCTCTGAGAACGGTTCTACTATGATTGTACCCATGAATCTTGAGGCTGGATTAGGAAATGACCAATATGCCGATATTAATGATGAGGCTTCTAAAATCGGGAACAATATAGCTAAAAGCACTGGGGACACACAGTTTTATATTACTGGTCCTGCGGGTATTGCAGGAGATACTGTTAAGTTATTTGAACAGGCAGATATCCAATTGTTACTTGCTACTATAGTAATTATTTTAATATTATTAATAGTTATTTATAGATCACCATTGCTGGCATTTATCCCATTGTTAGCAACTGTTATCGTTTATCAGGTAGCTAACCAAACGATTGCCCTTTTGGGAGCAGGCGGGTTAGAAATTAATAACTCTACTACTTCGATTATGAGTATTTTATTGTTTGCTGCTGTAATTGATTATTCGTTATTCGTATTCTCACGTTATCGTGAAGAGTTGAATCATTATGAAAGTAAATATGAGGCAATGAAATATGCAATGCGTGCTACTGGTGAGCCAGTATTCTTTGCTGGAGGAACAGTCCTAGCTGCTATGCTTGTTCTATTCTTTGCAGACTTCCGTGATTATCAAAATTTTGCGCCGATATTTGGTACAGCCGTATTTATAATTATGATTGCTTCCATTACATTAGTGCCTGCCTTATTTACTTTGTTTGGTCGCAAAGCATTTTGGCCAAAAGTACCAAAGTATGGAGAGCAAAAAGAAGTAAAACATGGCATATGGGGGCCAGTTGCTAAATTTGTTGTTAACAAACCATTTTTGACAGGTGGTCTTGTCTTTGTATTGATGGTTATCACTGCTTTAAATATGTTTAATCTAAAATTTGAATTCGATACCGTTAAGTCATTCCCAGAAGACCTACCTTCTCGTGAGGGTTATGAAATAGTTGAATCTAACTTTGACAAAGGTGAGCTTGCTCCTACGTCTATTTTAGTAGAAAGTAATTCAAACCTTTCAGATGATCAAGTAGAAGACTTAAGAGTCTTACTTGAGGAGCAAGAGAATGTAGCTTCTGTGCGGTTAACTAACGCTAATGAAGAACAATCCTTAGTTAAATATAGTCTAGCATTTGATATCAATCCTTATTCGACTGAAGCGATTGATCATTTGGGTGATATGCGCACAAGTGGTAAGGATATACTCAAGGCTGCAGAAATTGATGGAGATATTCATTTTGCTGGTACTACAGCTAAGCTTGTAGACGAGCGGGAAACTAACAGCAGTGATATCTATAAAATAGTGTTATTAGAAACATTATTAATAGTAGTTCTATTATTTGTTTTGACTCGATCATGGAAAATGCCTCTATACATGATGGCAACTATTCTTCTTTCCTATTTATCAGCATTAGGATTAGGTATTTTCCTTGTAGATGTGTTATTTGGTTACGAGGCAATAAGCACGCGAGTTCCAGTTTATTCCTTCATCTTCTTAGTTGCACTTGGGATCGACTACAATATAATTTTAGTCTCCAGGTTCATAGAAGAACGTAAAACATACAAGGTGAAAGAAGCTCTGGAAATTGCAATCCGTAATACAGGTGGAGTAATTTCTTCCGCTGGTATCATCCTTGCGGCAACATTTGCAGCACTGACAACAATGCCAATAGCAGATTTATTCGTCTTTGGCTTTATCGTATCAATAGGGATTATTATAGACACATTCCTAGTTCGCGGAATGCTTCTACCGGCTCTAATACTCCTATTCGAAAAAGATAAGAAGTAATATAGAAAAGCGCAAGCGCCTATGTCTGCCCCGACAGGCAAATGGAGAAAAGCGAGGAGGCAGTTCCTCAGCCACCGGAGCTATTATCCATTTGACCCCGAGGGGCAAGGCGCCGAAGCTAGACACCAAGAAAAGCGCAGGCGCCTATGTCTGCCCCGACAGGCAAATGGGAAAATACGAGGAGGCAGTACCTCAGCCACCGCAGTATTTTCCCATTTGACCCCGAGGGGCAAGGCGATGGAGCTAGACACCAAGAAAAGCGCAATCGCCTGTCTTTGCCCCGACAGGTAAGCTGTAAGCTGATATAATAACTTAAACCAATTAGAGGGTGTTTCGTAAGGTAGCTTACAAAACACCCTCTTTTAAAACAGGCATTAAAGAAGGTGGCGTAGATCCATGAATATCCTTGTAGTAGATGATGATGTAAATATACAGACATTAGTTATGATTCATTTAAAGAGGGCAGGTTATGAAGTAATAACAGCTAAAAATGGAGAAGAGGCCCTCACTTTATTAAAGGATGATTGGGCAGATTTAGCTGTAGTAGATGTAATGATGCCGGGGATGGATGGCTTTGCTTTGACGAGAATTTTAAGTGAAGAATATGATATCCCGGTAATTTTATTGACTGCTAAAGGAGCATTAGAAGATAAGGAGCAAGGCTTTTTAGCAGGCTCAGATGACTATTTAGTAAAACCTTTTGAGCCAAAGGAATTACTTTACAGAATTGCAGTTATATTACGTAGACTGGACAAGACCTTTAAGCCAATTATGGTAATTGGTAACGTAACTATTAATCGCTCTACCCATGAGGTCACCGTAGGTAAACAAACCCTCTTACTGCCTTTAAAGGAGTTCGAGCTTTTAAGTGTATTATCCTCTAAGCCAGAACAAGTTTTCACAAGAACTAGTTTAATGGAAAAAGTATGGGGCTACGATTATGAGGGAGACGACCAAACATTAAATACACATATTAAGCGTTTAAGACAACGATTAGAGAAAGCAAAGGCTCGGATAGAGATTCAGACAGTACGCGGTCTTGGTTATAAGCTGGATGTGATAGAACCATGAGATCCTTGTATAGACAATATACTTTAGCCACTTTGTTTATTATTGGGATTAGTATTCTAGCTGGTTTTCTAATTGTAAGTATCGTTTATAATATACAAATTAAAGAAAAGAATGATGAGAAAAACGTTGGAGTGGCTATAGAAATTACTTCCGTCTTAGAAAAAATGCATGGAGGGGGCTTCAATAACTATCTAGAATCCATAACTAAGCTGGGTTATCAGGCATATGTCATTAATGAAAATGAAGAAGAATATTCTTATGGTGAACCATTCCAAGATACTGAGCTACCAGAAGAAATTCGTTTGGAAGTCTTAAACGGAAATATTTATCATGGGATGCGTGATTATCAAGGTAAGTTTTTTATCTTTAATCATTATGCAAATAGTGTTAGAAATACTGTTGGTATTCCCTTCGAGCATGAAGGAATAGTTTACGGTTTATTTATTCGTCCAAATAACCAGCTACTGTTCTCTGATATGCATTTATTGCTGTTAGGCTTCCTACTCGCACTTGCAGTAATAATTCTTACTTCTATGCTATTACTGGCTAAGCAACTTGTTAAACCAATTAAACAATTGAATGACGCAACCAAACATGTAATGGTGGAGAATTATCGAGTGGAATTAGATATTACCCGTAACGATGAGCTTGGGCAGCTAGCTAGAAATTTCTCTAACATGGTTAAACAGCTTGAGCTTAATGATGAGGCAAGAAAGGCATTTATAAGTAATGTGTCCCATGATTTCCAATCGCCTCTTTTGAATATACAAGGGTACGCTGACCTTTTAAAATCAACCGACCTTAGTAAGGAAGAAAGAGAAAATTATATTCAGGTGATTGATCAGGAGGCAAAAAGATTGTCCAATCTCACCAAGCAACTTTTGTTGTTAACCTCTCTTGACCAATCTGCAAGACCAGTGAGGAAATCTGATTTTAGATTAGACGAACAGCTTAAGAAAGTCATTTACAAGTATAGATGGCGAATAGAAGAGCAGAATATGGATCTTTCTTATGAGATGGAACCCGTTATGTATTATGGAGATATAGATTTATTGGAAAACGTATGGGATAACGTGCTAACGAATGCTATTAAATATAATGTAGCAGAAGGTGAAATTTCCATTAAAGTGATAGACGGTAGTGACTATGTAAGGATTTCCTTCCAAGACAGCGGAATTGGTATGAAGGAAGAGGAGATTGACCAAATCTTTGAGAGATTCTACCGTATAGATTCATCTAGAACAAAGGAAGGCTCAGGTCTAGGTCTTGCGATTGTAAAAGAAATTGTTGAATTGCATAAAGGTAAAATAGAAGTGACAAGCAATATAAACGAGGGGACCTTATTTGTTATTTTGTTACCTAAACAAATAGCTTTTTAAACCGAGTTTAAACGTTCCATTTAACTATTTCATTGCTTATTGTGGGGAGAACTTAATTTAGGATGAAATTCGTGTTAAAATAAGCACTTAGCATATAAGAAGGAAGTGTTTTAAATGATAGGACGAAATGATCCTTGTCCATGTGGTAGTGGGAAAAAATATAAAAAATGCTGTGAGTCTAAACAGACTATTTCTATAGAGGAAGTTAAAACAGAAGAATTAGAGCGTGTCCTTCAGACCTTCTATGACGAGTATCCAGAAAGAAAGGATTATGCTGCATTTGGCGAGTTTGCTGCTGATTGGATTAAACCCTTAAAGAGTTTTATGGAGCAGGAAATGATAGAAGCAATAGCGATGGATGAATTCTTCTTTCACCAACGGTTAGATATATGGACAAGTTATTTAGAAAAGCAACGAAAGAAAATAGCAAGACCTTCCACGTTAAAGGTGTTAGATAGCTGGAGTGAGCCCCGTGCTTTCGTTGGAGTAGTAACTACTGTTGATGCAGAGTATTTAACAGTTCAGCATATATTGACAAACGAAATAATTTTACTTAGAAGAGAAAACGATAAGCCAGTTCCGACTGGAATGCATATATATTGTTTCATCCTTCCAGATGGACAAGGAGATAACCATTACTTGGCTGTCTCAAGTCTTGTGTTCTTCCCTACCGATCATAAGATTATCTTTGAGGATTTTACGAAAGAATTTAAATCCCTCAATGATACGACAGACAATGAGTTTCTTAAGGAAAACGGCTTGAAGCTCTGGATTGCTCTTGGTAAAAACGGCTATCAGGGGGGAGAGTATACCTTCTTCGAAGCTGGAGTACTTCAACAGGCAATGGATTTTTTAGAAAAAAATAAGCGTGACTATACAAAATTGATCGAAGTGGTAGAAGATTATTTGTTTGAGCAACAACCCAATGCTAGAAAAGAAGTGGCAATTGCTGCAGGGGCTATTAGATTTGGACAAGATAAAGGTTTCTTTGAACCATTAAGCTTGACTGTTAAAGAAATTGCAGAGACATTTGAGGTTTCTACTTCTTCTTTAAATAAATATTATAATGAATTATTAGCGTATTACGAAGAAAAAGTACTATAAATATAAATAGGTAAAGGCTATCTAGAATCTAAATAACCTTCAGACTGTAGTAAAAGGGTTGGAAACCATTTCGATTTCCAACTCTTTTTTTGTTTTTCAATTTACAAGTAGCTTCTTAAGAATTAAGGCAGCAAAAGTCAGCATCACCTGAAGGGACAATGTTTTTAATCCTTTAGGTTTGTCCATCGCATGGAATAGATGAATGTCATTTTGATCAGTAGCACGTTTTAAATAAAGATAAAAAGCCGTGAGAAAATCTATTAACAAAATAATATAATATACTTGGATTATATTAGAAACTCGGGAAAATAGAATTGAAAATGAACTAGTCCAACCGTATTATAATAAAAGATGGAAAGAGTGGATAAAAATTGTCAAAAAAAACATTCTACATATTAGTATTACTAGTGTTACTAATAATCTTTCTATTATTTATTAGAACAGCGGTAAACAAGTATAAAGAGACCATGCCCCAGCTTGTGTCTGCCTTAACGGCTATAGAAAGGGAAAAGGTGGAAGAAAGAGATAGAAAAAAAGAAGAATTATTAAAAGAATATAATAAAGTGGAGTATAAGCATTTAAATATATATTATCTAGAATTAGACAAAGAGTTATTACCAGCAACCAAAACTGCACTCGAACGAGGTATTTTATTAAATGAAAAATTTTTTGGTATTTATAATAAACCCTACGACGTAGTTTTATTTGAAAACAAGAGTCAAATAGAAAGTTTTTCTGATTTAGATTATGCTATAGGATTTAATGCTGATAGTATGAACATGCTGGGAATATTGCCCGAAGATCGAGAAGCTATTCTTAATAATATCCCCCCGATGGTTTGGTTATATAATAAAAATATAATACATGAATATACTCATTATGTATTAGAGCAAAAATTAACGGATCTAGCAATCACTAAGAAAGAAATTCCATACTGGTTTTTGGAAGGTGTCGCGGAGTATCTTGGTAGTGACGGTCATGATCACTACAATATAGATGCTAAAATACTACCTATAAACCAACTATCGACATATGCACAATGGGATCGTTATCGAACTAATCCTGAGTTCGATATATATTTACAATCGTATTTAACTATTAGATTCCTAATTAATAAATTTGATAATGATATTATTAATGAAATACTTATTCAAACACAAATTAAAGGTGACTTTGATGAAGGCTTTAAAAGTGCAACCGAGATGGATATAAATAATTTATCAGGTATTTATTGATTGTGCCTGCGGAAAGTGTACACTTGGCAACGGAAATCATCTTTTTATTTTAAGCTCTGTTAAAGTTATTGGTTGATTTTGACTAACAATTCTTTTTTATAGTGACTGTAAACATAAACAATTGAACTTTCAAATGGCTATTAAGAACATAAATAGATGATGAAAATGGGGTTGGTGACAGTTTTTTAGCTTTGTTTATGCGAGTAAATTTATTAGTTCTTTATCGATGCTAAAGCTGTTCCCATTTATTGATTGGAGCG
>NZ_JBAEAP010000569.1:0-2275 GCF_056205495.1 Psychrobacillus sp.
ATAAGGCTTTGAAAAGGCGTGGTGGAATGATATAAAAATTTGATTTGCGGGAGAATTGCTTGCTTAAGAAGGGAGCAGAAAAGGGATGACACGACAAAAAAGACGGCCATGAATAGTAACAGGCCATCTTAATGATTTTAAGTAAAAATATGATATTTTAATATTAATCTATATTATATTCAAGAAGTAAGTTCTCCATTGCTCTTCCAAATTCGCGATCCAGCTTTCTTACTTCACTTAAAATTTCGTTTGCCTTCGTCATTTTATTAGAATCGTTTGTTTCCATAGCAATTGCAACCTCACTAAATGCTATATGCTGCTTATTTATTGCGTCTATCAACAGTTCGTGACTTAGAGCTATCTCATCATTAGGAGCTACAATTGCTTCAATTAATTCAATAATAGCCATGTTTTTGGGTAAAAAGTCAGATCTAATTATTTCTGCAAATTTTAAAGTGCTTACCTCACCAGTAGAAGAGCCCATTCTTAATGCATCCCACTCAGCTCCTAAATTAGAAACCTCTGCATAAGCTTCTCTAACTTCAGCGACATATTTTTCGACAGCTTCTCTATCTTTAAAATCCTCAGGGGCTTTAGTTGATATCATTTCTGCTTTAGTTGCTTTAAGTTCAATTGGTTGTTCAGTCTTGTTTACTGTTGGAGGTGAAACCTCTTCAGTAGAATTACAGGCAAATAAGAAAATAGTTGAGAATAATACGAGTAACTGTAAGCCTTTTCTCATGTTTTTATCTCCTTTTCGTTTTGTTTTAACTGAAGTAAAAAGCTGTTTAGCAATTAAGATTTATATTCCATCAGGATTATAAATCTTTACCCCGTAAATTAAACAAAAAACCATAAAAGGATAAAATTGTATAAAATAAATGAAAAAAGTTGACTTGGTCTTTAAGCTGTCATGAGTGGTATGGATTTTAGAAAAAAGAATCAGTGCCCAGCTTAGAAGAGGGGCTTTTGAAATCCATTTAAATGAGCAATTATTGCTATTTGACCTATATGGTAAGTCTCGTGCCCATACACATGTTGAAATGCCCAACGGATAGTTGGTATAGAAGGCGGGCTCCACCCATCAGAAAATATAGGGACCTCTATCAATTGATTTAAATCACTAGTTTCCAAACTTTCAAGGATTGCATCTGTATGTAATCTGATCTCTTCATAGGCTTTGATAATGTCTAATGGTTGGGAATGTTCATCTACAGTTATTATTAAATTGTTCTTGAAAGCAACTTCATTTATCCAATAATCCTCACTTGTAGCAATATGTGATATTACCCAAGCTAAATTGTTTGGGTAGTCCTTTGTCGTTTTTAACCAATTTTCTTTAGGTAAATTTTTTAAGTAGGGCAATAACGTTTTTCGATAATCGTTCCGATAAGGGAATAGCAACTTTCATCTTCCTTTCGTTGGTTATTAAACTATAACTCTCTTTGGTTTATTAGTTTTTTATTGGGGTAATGATAGAGGATTAGTTAAATGAATGATCCATTTTTTATATAGAAACACAAATAACGAACAATTAAAAGGCAGTAGAGATTAATATGCTGTTTTAATTTTAAAGTATAATTAATTTCCGCTCATATTTTATTTAGTAAAAGCTATTCATGAACGTAAAATAATATAAAACATGGCGGAGGGGTAAGTGTGGAAACTAAAGAGATGATTTATACAATTAACGATTGTATGGAAAAATTAGACTATATTACAGTTAGGAAATATATAATTGATAATATACATCATGTTAACTTATATAAGCATTTGTTAGATGAAGTTACTTTAAATGTCTTACAGTATTTAAACACTACCATTGACTCTGAACCTCAGCCTGTATCTCGCCAAGAGGTGGTGATTATCTATTCAATTAATATGTACTCAAAAAGGTTTGACGTGAGATCATTAAGAATGAAAATAAAAGAAAACCCGTCCTTGCTAATGAGGCAAGATATAAGGCATTATTTTAATGAGGAATCTAAAACATTGTTAGAAGGAATGAGAGTGATATCTAATCATGCAAACAAGGTATAAGCCATTAAAGCAAAAATAAAACCCCTTCACATAGAAATGCGAAGGGGTTTTTCGATGATCTAAACAGAAATGTCCACTTTCTAGTTTAGATATGATATCGGCTCTACGTAATCATACTATGATACGGAAATAAGTCAAGAGATTATTAGTGGATATGTCGGTATACTCCAACTACTTTTCCTAATATCGAAACTTGGTTCACAATAATAGGGTCCATAGTCGAGTTTTCAGGTTG
>NZ_JBAEAP010000570.1:0-25707 GCF_056205495.1 Psychrobacillus sp.
CCATAGGCTTGAATATAACAAACACCAATAAGATTAGTAGCCCTATTAGTATTCCTGGAGAAAGGTATTTCCCCACATTATCTACAATCTTCGATGGATTCAAGGAAAGCCATAATGTAAGACCAAAGAAAATAACTGTAAACACGAACAAACCGATTTGTGTATATTCAGAATTTACAAAGGGCATGATTCCAATTTCATATGAAACAGCACCAGTTCTAGGCAATGCGAAAAAAGGACCGATTGTTAAATATAGTAAAGAAGTGAAAACGATAGCAAAAATAGGGTGAACTCTACTAGACAGTTCCTGTAAATTTTTACTTCCAGAGAAGCCCATTGCTAATGTCCCTAAAAATGGGAGTCCAATACCAGTTATTAAAAATCCTATTATAGCAACCCATAAGCTTGTTCCAGCATTTTGTCCAAGGCTTGCTGGAAATATTAAATTACCTGCTCCAAAAAATAAAGCAAATAACATTATTCCAATAACTAAATAACTTGAAAAGGATAATTTATTGTCCAAATGATTTGCCTCCTGTGATTTAAGAAATACTCATTTCTTCTATATTGTCATATTGTAATGAATACATGTGTTATATGATCTTTCATCATCACTTAAATGTTAATAATAATCATGATAATACTATGTATTTATGCAGAATGCAATATATTATACAAACTTATAGAATAATTGTTTAATTTAAACGAAAAATAGTTAGCTAATAAAATAACTCTATCAGCTAACTATTTTTAGCGTTTTCATCTTCTTCTTCAAATAGAATTTCTGTTAAAGAATTATCAGAAGAGTTTTCAGCCAATTCTACATTTGTTCTATATGCAGCCCTCGTCAATAGGTGCCCTGCAACAGGAGCAGTTAAAAACACAAATAATATACCTAATATTAATCTAATACTCACAAAGCCATCATGAACCCAAAAATACACAAACGCCCCCGAAAGAGTTAGTAATACTGCAACTGTAGAGCTTTTTGTAGCAGCATGTGAGCGGGTGTAAACATCAGGAAGCCTAATAATTCCTATCGCACTTATAACACTCATTATACTCCCTAAAAGGACGATTAGTGCTGCAAGCAACTCAACTGTCTGACTTACGCTCAATGATAACACCCCTCTCAATATATCGAGAAATAGCAATCGTACTTATAAATGCTAATATTCCTAATATAAGAATTGCCTCTAGAAAGGCCTTTGTCTTAAGTACAATCGATACTATAGCAATTATAGATATCAAGTTTACCCCAATCATATCTAAAGCTACAGCTCTATCTGGCATGGAAGGACCCTTTATAATTCGAAAAAGTGCTATTCCTATGGAAACTGCAAATAACGAAAGTGATAATACTAGTATTTTCTCTACCATTTAACGGGTCACCTCCATAATTGCTTTTTCAAATTTCTTTAATGATCGTAAAACGTCTGCTTTTGAGGTTTCCATATCCATCGCATGAATATAAAAAGTATCTCCTTCTGGATTTACCTCCATTACGACCGAACCCGGAGTTAAAGTAAGTAATAGTGCAAGCGTCGTAATCTCCCATTCACTAGATAACTTAGTCTTATAAGTAAATATCCCTGGCTTAATCTTAAGCTTAGGACTAAGTATCTGTTTACTAATCACAATACTAGATGTAGCCAATCCCCTGTAAAAGATAAAAAATAATTTAAAATTTGAAAATACACGCTTCAGATAAAACTGTGTTCCAAAAAATCGGTGCATGAGGAACACAATTCCAATACCAACGAAAAATCCGCTTACAAAGGTTTGTAATTGTAACTCCTCTGTGTCCATTAGTAATGTCCACAAAAATGCTATGAATAAATTAAGTAGAAACTGTGCTGGCATTATAAATCACCCCTCCCATTACTCTTCCTTGCCTAGAATAGCATCAATATATATGGAAGGATTCGTCAGCGTATTTGCTGCATCACTAACATACACCGATACCACCTCTGCTCCCAGACCGAGTGCAAGCGTACCAATACCTAGTAAGAATATTGGAAAAATCATACCAAACTTCAAGGGTGTTTCATCTTCTAGACTGATAATAGTTTCACCGAATATGGAATTTAAAAATATGCGAAGCAACGAATACAGAACTACTATACTCGAGAGAAATGCCAAGGCTAATAATATATATGCCCCTGACTCAATTGCCCCTTGACCTACTAATATTTTTCCTACAAAACCGCTAAGTGGCGGAATTCCTGCTAAGGAACAAGTCACAATGAAGAACATCCAACCAAGTAATGGATAGTTTTTAATCAGACCACTTATCTCATTAATCCTTGTTTTACCTGTTAGAGAAATCATTGTACCCACCAATAAAAATAGCATTGCCTTAGCAATCATGTCATGCACGATATAATATATAGAACCTTCAATAGCAGCAGTAGTTCCTATTGCCAATCCAACAAGCATAAACCCAACAGCAATTACAACATTATAAGAGGCTATCAAGCGCATATCTTTGTAGGCAATTGCTCCCATACATCCAACTATGAGCGTAATACCAGCCATAATACCTAGTAGCGTATGCGTTATAAAAGGATCATGATAGAAAATGATCGTAAAAGTACGGAACAAGGCATAGATACCAACCTTTGTTAGAAGAGCACCAAATAAAGCAGCTATAGCCATAGGTGGTGCACTATACGAACCTGGTAACCAGAAGAATAGTAGTAGACCCGCTTTTACACTAAAAACAACTAAAAACAGTATACCTATAGTGGTTAAAAGAGGATTTTGTCCTGCTTCAGCTACCCTCTCTGATAGATGGGCCATATTAAGCGTTCCAAGAGAACCATACAAATAAGCAAGCGCTAATAAGAAGAACCAGGAGGCAACCACATTAATCACTACATATTTAATAGATTCTCTTAGCTGTCGTTTTGTGCCCCCTAAGGTTATTAATACATAGGATGCCAATAGTGTAACTTCAAAACAGACAAATAAGTTAAACATATCACCTGTCAAAAATGAGCCATTTACCCCAGCTAACAGAAACAACACAAACGGATAAAAGTACATCTTCTCGTGTCTTTCTCCAATAGAGGAAAAAGCATACATCACACAAAGCGTAGTTACAATACTCGCTGTCAATACTAGCAACACGGAAAAGGAATCCGCTACAAAAAGAATTCCAAAAGGAGGTTCCCAGCCGCCAAAGTCCAGTCGAAGAATTCCTTCTTTTTGTATGGCATTTAAAATATATATGCTGAATCCGGTAATCAAAAGTAATGTCAATAAAGTAATGACACGCTGCAGTTTAACTTGACGGTTAAAAAATACTAGTAAAACTCCTATCATAATAGGAATGATTAAAGGTAAGACAATAATATTATTCATCATTTGTTCCTCTCAATGCATCCAGGTCATCTGTGCCAATATCCTGATACGCTCGGTATGCAAGAACAAGTATAAAAGCTGTTACTGCAAAGCTGATTACAATAGCAGTTAATATTAAGGCTTGTGGCAAAGCATCCGCATAAGGTGCATTTGCCTCCTTTAACAATGGCACGCTCCCTCTTTTTAAATCACCCATAGTCAATATAAGTAAATGGGCTGCATGAGATAATACTGCAGTCCCTAAAATTACTCGAATTATATTACGAGATAGGATTAGATAAGTAGCAACGGCAACTAAAATACCGATTAATATAACCATAATTGTTTCCATTAGCTATCATCCTCACTTATGCTTAAAATTATCGTAACGAGTACCCCAACTACCGTTAAGGCAACTCCTGCTTCAAAAATCGTGACAGTTGTTAGCTCTGTTTTACCGAAGATCGGCAAATCAAAATAGGCGAATGTTTGAGACATGAATGGGACCCCGAATAACAGGGAACCTAAACCTGTCCCAGTGGCTAATAATACTCCTACAGCAGCTACCAGCTTAAAGTCTAAAGGAAGACTTTTTTGAACGTTTTCGATCCCATTTGATAGGTATAGAAGAACGAAGGCAGAAGCTAATACCAGTCCTCCAATGAACCCTCCACCTGGTGTATTATGACCTGAAAGAAATAAATAAACTCCAAAGGTTAAAATGATAAAAACGCCTATTTTAGCAACGTTACGAAGAATAACATCATTGATTTTCACTGTCAGTGTCCTCCTTTTTCGCTCTAAGCTTAATCATGGTATATATACCTAAGCCTGCTATAAAAAGAACAACTACCTCTAGCATAGTATCGAATCCACGGAAATCCCCTAATATCGCATTTACAATATTAGTTCCTCCCGCTAAGTTATACGCATCTTCAAATAGATAAGAAATCCGTTCAAACTTGTCATAGTTCAACACTGACAATCCCACTAAAACTACTACTAGTCCTACTCCAATTGATATAATGGCATTCATATTCTTAGTTTTTGATGATACTTTTTCTTTTTGCCAATCTGGCAAATGTGAAAATGCCAAAAGGAAAAGTGCAGTAGTAACCGATTCTACTACCAATTGTGTTAATGCTAGATCTGGAGCTCTAAATATTACAAAGAAAATAGCTACGGTATAGCCTAAAACTCCATTTAATAAAGTTGCAGTAATTCTAGATTTAGCAAATAACATGGCTAAACTAGCAATTACCATAATTAATACTAAAATAATCTCGTATGTCCTAAACTTTGCACTTGGTGTTGTATCAAATGAAAAAGCACCCGAAATGATTAAGTACCCACCAACTGTTGCGATAAAGAATATATAAATATATGATAGGTAGTCTCTTAAATAGCCAGTCATATAACTTTTAGTCGCTATTGTAGACTGCTTCTCTGAGAAGCTTAATAAATTCATATAAAGAGCGTTAAAGGAGTATTTCTGTGGTAGTATGCTATAAATTGGTCTCCAATATTTTAAAACTTTAAAGAGAAGAAAACCTACTACTATTACCGCTAATGTCATCTTTAACTCCGTATTAAAACCATGCCAAGCATAGATGGAAGGAGTTAGCTTCTCAGGGTCTCCAAAGGTTGGATAAATACTAGCCATTGCTGGTTTCAACAAATAATTTCCAACTATATTTGGGAAGAAAAATATACCTACTACTAAAATAGTTAGGATGATTGGTGAAATGAGCATACCGATCGGTGCTTCATGAATTGGTTTATCCAATTTTTCAGGCTGTGCTTTACCTAAGAAAGTTTTAAAGATGAAAACCATACAATATACAAAAGTTAGCACACTACCTACCCATGCAATTACCGGAAAAATCACTCCCCATGACTGCAAGGAGAAAACATCTGCTTCCATTATCGAAATGGTAGCTGTAAAGAACATTTCTTTACTTAAAAAGCCATTAAAAGGCGGCAGTCCTGCCATCGACAGACTTCCGATTGTACCAACTGTAAAGGTAATTGGCATAAAGGTCATTAGTCCGCCTAATCGACGGATATCACGTGTCCCGAGCTCATGGTCCAGTATACCAACGACCATGAACAGCGCACCCTTAAAAGTAGAATGGTTAATCATATGAAATAGTGCAGCAAACGTGGCCTGCGTATAGATGACAGACTCCTCAGAATAGCCGTATTGTAAGGCAATTGAACCAAGACCTAACAGACTCATAATTAAACCGAGCTGACTTACTGTAGAGAAAGCGAGTAGTGCCTTTAAATCGGTTTGCTTTACTGCATTGAATGATCCCCAGAACATAGTGATCATCCCAACCGTACTTACTGTCCAAAACCATGTTTGATCCATGCCGAAAATCGGTGTAAAGCGAGCTACCAAATATATACCCGCTTTAACCATTGTTGCCGAATGTAGATACGCGCTGACCGGGGTCGGTGCTTCCATAGCATCCGGTAACCAAATATGGAAAGGAAACTGTGCAGATTTTGTAAAGGCACCTAATAGGACCAAAAATAATGCTGGTACAAATAAATCATGATTAGTTAACTCCAAGGCAATCGGAATAATTTCGCGAATACTGAATGTACCAGTCATCGTATAAATCATAATGAACCCGACCAGCATTGCAATACCACCGCTCACCGTGATAAGCATTGCCTTTTGAGCACCTTGTCTAGATGCATTACGGTGGCTCCAGAATGCTATTAACAGGAACGAGGATACACTTGTTAGTTCCCAAAATACATATAAAACCATTAAATTATCAGAAAACACGACTCCGAGCATTGCGCCCATAAAGAGTAGTAAGTAGCAATAAAAATTATGGAGAGATTCCTTACTAGAAAGATAAAAAATAGAATAAATGATAACTAAACTACCTACACCAGTAATAAGCAAACCTAATATGATACTTAGACCATCTAAATAAGTGGTGAAATTAATATCCAACGAGGGGATCCAATTGTATGTGTGATAGTATGTTTTTCCACTTGCAATCGAGGGAATAAAACTTGCAAGCATTACAAACAAAATGGTTGGTACTAACAAGACAAGCCAGCCTATATGTATTTTTTTCAAGTATCTATAAAAAATGGGTATAGTTGCAGCTACTATAAATGGGAATATAATAGCAAAGTTAATTGAAAACAATTGTTAACCTCCTATTTCCATATATGTATGAAAATTCTATATAGAAAGATTTATTTCATTTGAAAGAGAGACTTGACTATTAGGGTAACTAGTTGCATAATAGGATTCCATATGGGGTTCATATGATAATCAGCAGAATAAGAGGTTTAAATCATAGCCGTTACTTTGGCATGATTTTACGTTAATATAAATGGCTAAGCTAGAATAACTATTTTAGTATTCGGTAGCCTGAACATAGAGGGTAAAACCAGTGCATAAGAGACTAAGTCTTACAATTTCTTCATGCAGTATTAAGGAGAAAAGTTCAATATTTAAAGAAGCGTTATTTTTAATCTTTTTAACTCCTTAACGTTAATTAATAGTATATTCTTGTTTTTCCTAAGTAAATTATACACTAAACCACACTTCTCTGCACTTATAGTGTTTGATATAGCTTATAATTTGCATTATTTTGCACATGTCACTAGAATAGATGAGACTAAGATAAATGGGGTGTAGACAACCGTGAAACGCACAAAAGGTAGGATGGATGAAAGTATACTTGTCTGCGTATACTATGGACCAAACGGTGAACGACTTATTAGAAGAGGACACAAAATGGCTAGTATTATGGACTGCCCTCTTTATATATTAACAGTGGATCCACTTCCATACGATGCTTTCGATGCAGAAAAGTCAGGTTACGTAGATCAATGGAAAGCATTAGCAGAAGAACTAGACGTGGAAGAATTTATCATTCGGGATAATGAAAAACGTCCTTCTCCTAAGGTAATTAAAGAAGTTGCTCATAACCTGAATATTACACAAATAATCATTGGACAAACTGCCCAAAGCAGATGGGAAGAAATTACTAAAGGATCATTTATGAATGTCTTGTTAAAAGAAATCCCTTTTGTTGATTTCCATGTAGTATCAGTTGAACGTGCTATTAAAGACGAAGAAGAAGGTATCTTTGAAAAAGGTGTAAGAGCCTATTTAGTCAATGACGGAGAAACTTATAAGGTTTCCTTCACATGCGCAAAAAATATGTGCCAAGAAGGAATATTCTTCAAGGAAATAGGGACAGATTTTGATAACGGGATTTTCAAATTTATGCATAATAACAAAATGCAGCAAGTTCATATTCAAGATAATTTAGTTACAGATCCTTCTCAAGTACCGGATGATTGTACACTAAAAGCAAGATAACATATTATATATTGAACTGTTTAAGAGACTGTAAACCAACTTAGAAATTTATGAAGTTGATTCACAGTCTTTTTTTTGTATGATTTAAACTTCCATTTTAGATTACGTCACTCTACAACCTTGCCATCCTTCGGCAAAGCGAATGCGACGACTCCTAGTAAGGGAAGAAGCGATACTACCACCATAGTAGAATAAATCCCGATGTAGTCCATAAGAATGCCAATAAGAACAGACCCTAAGGCACCCATTCCAAATGCCAGTCCAACTGTAAGACCTGCCATCGTTCCAATTTTGTTTGGCACAAGTTCCTGGGCATAAACAACTGTCACCGAAAAACTGAGCATGATTAAAAATCCTATTAAAGTCAGTAATAATAAAATGGCCCAAACCGGTACATAAGGTAAGACTAGACAGAAAGGAATTGGGATAACAGTTGAAATGACTATCACTTTTTTCCTTCCTATCTTGTCTGCCATAGGACCTCCAAAAAATGTCCCCACTGCTCCTACAGCAAGAAATAGGAATACAATTAGTTGACCTCTCTCCGTAACAAAATTGTAATTCTCGGTCAGATGAAATATATAAAAGCTAGTAATATTCGTTACATAAAAAGAACGTACAAAAATGATAATCATTAAAAGTCCAAGAGCGATGCCTACTTGTTTCTTAGTTAAAGCAGGTAACGAAGATATAAATGCTTTTTTCTTGGCTGCCAAATTCACCTCATTCAGCTGCTCCTTGTACCAACTTGAAATTTTGCTTAACATGAAAATCCCAATCGCCGCCACGATTAAAAACAATGCAGCTCCCCTTTGCCCTAGTGGAATTAGGATAAATGCACTGATAAGAGGGGCCAATGCTTGTCCAGAGTTTCCTCCCACCTGATAAATAGACTGAGAAAGCCCTCTTTTATTACCTGCTGCCATATAAGAAACTCTCGACCCTTCAGGATGAAAGACCGCAGAGCCTAAACCTAAAAACAATACCGCTATAATTATTATCCAATAATCCGTTGCAAAGGCAAGCCCTACCACCCCAATAAAAGAACTTACCATTCCTAAAGGAAGTGCATAAGGCATTGGCTTTTTGTCGCTTATAAAGCCTACAACTGGCTGTAGTAAAGAAGCAACCATATTAAGTGCGAACGAAATGAAGCCTAGCTGAGTAAAGGTTAATCCAATTTCGTCTTTTAAAATTGGGAACATAGCTGGAACGATAGATTGTAGCGTGTCATTAAATAGATGGCATATGCCCATTGCTACCATAATTGGATAAATAGGACTTCCCTGTTTAAGCTGCGATGTTTGCGACAATTTTGCACACTTCCCTATCAAAATAGTTAGTTTCATTATTATATCGTAAAATCTTTGATTTTTTAAAATTCAGCCTCAATGGATATATAGAAGGAAGTAGGGCAAAATACGTGGAAGTATATTTATTTAAAGGAGTATCGATACAATGGGCGATATTAACTTTTGGGAAATGATTTGGAGAACTACCATTTCATTTGCTGTCTTACTATTTTTAGCACGTATAATGGGGAAAAAACAAATTAGTCAACTAACTTTCTTCCATTACGTCACAGGAATAACAATTGGTTCTATTGCAGCAGAAATTGCGTCGCAAAAAGAAACTCCCTTTGTGGACGGAATTATATCGTTAATATGGTGGGCAGTACTTACAATCATAATGACATATTTTTCACAGCTTTCCCCCAAAATACGTCTGCTATTAGATGATGAACCAACTATTATTATTAAAGGGGGAAAAATTTCTTTAAAGTCCTTAAAATCTGCCCGCATGAATATGGATGATGTCATGATGTTACTAAGAGAACAATCTATTTTTTCCATAGATGATGTACAGTTCGCGGTATTAGAGACAAATGGAGAGCTTAGTGTTTTTAAAAATCCTGCTGAACAAGGAGCAACCAAACAAGATGTGAAGGCAGATGTGTCATTACCGACTTATATGCCTACGGAAATCATCTCAGACGGTAAAATTGTCCGAAAAAATCTTAAAGAATTAAATTTAGATGAGGAATGGGTAATGAAAAAGTTACGTAAGCAAGGAGTTCAATCTATAGAAGAGGTTTACTTTGCCCAATTACAAACAAATGGATCCCTTTCGATTAACTTGAAAAAGAACGGACTGTAAATTATTATTCCTCATGACTATATGATAGACAAGCTTGGTTAAAGGTAATCACATACAGTAACTTGCTTAGAAAAATAAAAAGGGATGGAGATTTCTACTCCATACCTTTTGTTTCCTATTTAAATAGGAAGCTTTTATTATTTCAAAATATTGTTGGTAAACTCATTCGTTAAATTATTGATCTCTTCTATATTGATGGAAGAAAGCTGATTGTTGCTTAGTCGGTACTTTTCTTTTAAATGGAGAATACGTTCAACACTCTTATTAATCTGTTCTTCTTTTATCTCTCCATTACGGACAGCATCTAAAATTGCTTGAATTGCTCTTTCTACTTTTTCATAGTCATGAGCGATTAATACAATATCATTGCCAGCGTTTATAGCTTCTACTGCTGCTTCTCCTATTTCATGATGATTTAAAATAGCCTTCATTGTCATATCATCCGTCATGATGACTCCTTCATACTGTAAACGTTCACGCAGTATATCGGTAATAATCTTTTTAGAGATAGAAGAGGGCATATCGTTATCTATCTTAGGCAATAGTATATGACCGATCATTACAACATCAGCTCCGCTTTTAATAGCATTTTCAAAGGGAATTAACTCTAATGCTTCGAGTTCCTTTAAATCCTTATTTACTATCGGAAGCTCAACATGCGAATCAACTTCTGTGTCACCATGACCAGGGAAATGCTTAATAACCGAGATAACATTTTGGCTTTGCAAACCCTTCATAGTTGAAATTCCATACTCACTTACAACTTTAGGATTACTTCCAAAGGAACGATCTCCAATAATGGGATTGTCGGGATTACTATCTACGTCCATTACAGGAGCAAAATCTAGATTAAATCCATATGCATTTAGTTGCCTACCTAATATAACCCCTAATTGTTTCGCTAAATCTAAATTGTTCTTTTGACCAATTTGTTTGTTTGTTGGTAAATCATTAAGTTCCGGAATTCTAGTCACCCGTCCCCCTTCTTGATCTACCCCTAAAAAAAGTGGAGGGTCTTCTTCCTGATTCTCAGCCTTCAAGGAATTCAGTAAGGTTACGATTTGGTTTGCATTCACTAGGTTATCTTTAAAAAGGATAACACCACCAACCTTATCCTCCCTAACCATTCTCCTACCTTCCTCCGATAATTCCACTCCATCAATTCCTCCAAAAATCATTTGACCAATTTTTTCTTCTAAGGTCATTCGGTCTACTGGAGAAGTTTTCACTGGGGAGCTTGCCTCTTTTAAATCTGTGTACACTGAAATATGATGTACATTGGGATTAGGAACACTTTCTGTGGGCTTCGGTAAAATCCATTTTAATTGTATATTTGGAGCTACTTCATAAACTAGGATAGTTTCTTCTTTCCCCTCATCCTGGTAGCTTCGTATCATGTCTGGCTCACCTGCAACTGAATGGATGTCCTTTAACTGAACTTCCTGTATATAGGAGGAATTAGTTCTAACGTCAAAAACAGTTCCCGAGTGATGTCCAATCGTTGCGTAACGAGTTAGATAAGTATCATAAATATCATTGGAGAGGTTACTGCTTTCATCAGGTACTCCCCATAGCTCGTACAATTGTTCCGTATCGGTCTCGCCAACGATAAATGGAACATTTATAACCTGCCTCTTTTCTGCTAGCTCAAAAACGAGAGAGACAATTGCCTGCCCTCCTGTTGCTGTTTCCTCTTTACTTATAAACTCTTTCGGCTCTTCCTCTTTGTTCGTTGTTAAAACTGCTTCTATTATAGTAAAGAAAAATATTACCACTAAGATTACCGCAATTTTTTTTGTCATATTTAAGGCCTCCGAACACTCGTCTACCTTATTGTATTTCAATTAGTATAGGCACTATACCTTTTTTCTTGTTATTATTTATAAATATTTAGGGGAAGTTATGCATATCTCCTTTCCTGTCCTTCATTTATCAAAAAAATCCCCTAAAAGGGGACTTAAGCTTGTGATTTATGGTGAAATGGACATTTACCTTGAATCGGCTCAATGTCATCACCTATAAAGGATTGTTTCCATTCATTATGCGTTGGATCCCCGAAGTGACCGATATCTGGATGCTTAGGGAGCTGATCCCACGCCTCTACACGTTTACGAACTTTCTCACGTGACATAATACCACCTTTTTCCGTACCTTCTAAGCCTTCAAATATCTTGCGCGGCTGAAAGCCTAGCACCATTGCATTCCCGAGATGACGAGTCTTTCGTTTTTTATAGGCAGGAGCATTTCCAAATACAAAGATTGGTTCACCATTGAATCGGAAATCCCATAAGTAATGATCAGGATCACGTGGACTATCTTCTGGCCATTCAACCTCATCGACCTCATGTAAATACTGAAGGATATCCCAAAATTGCTTTCGGTAATCATCAATAGAACCCTCTTGCTCAAAGGGCTCAACAAATACAAAGAGACCATGTCTCTTATATTTTGGTTTCTTAAATAAATCTAGAAAATCTGCTACTGCATAAGGTAAATTACTCCAGTCATCTTGACTAATATAAGCATAGCGGAGCTCCCCTTTCAATTCGCCACTCATTCCAAAAAAGCACGGGAATGTTTTGTCAGTTACCGTATTATGAAATGTTTCGTATTCCTTATACAGCCAACTCGGCAAGTCTGTTCTAGTTTTAAAGTCTTCCTTTGTTAATAATGCTTGTTCCTTCGTAATCATATAATCGCCTCCACTATCTATGTTCGCACAAATCTTTATGGGTCTTTACCCCTTACTCGATTTCCTGAAACAACAAATAAATTTTACCAATAGGTTATAAAATACTGTTTTGGGGAATATAAAGGGTGAATGAATAAACTGGAGGATGAATTATAGTGAAGATTATAGAAGATATAACACAAATAAATTGTCAAAGTGAATATGGCTCACTAAAAAAGGTATTCTTATGTGAACCTCAATATATGGAAATTAAAGAAGTGATTAATGATGTTCAAAAAGAATATATTAATGATAATATTGATCGATCTCTTGCCCTGTCCCAACACAAGCAGTTTGAACAAACTTTAAGGGAGGCAGGTATCGAGGTAATTAAACTAAAACCAAGTAAAGACCATCCTGAACAAGTCTTCACTAGAGATATTGGTTTCACTTTGGGCAAACATCTCTTTATTTCTGAAATGGCGAATCCCATTCGTCAAGGAGAAGAGAAGGTGCTTGCCGAGTGGATGAAGGAACATGATATAACATATAGGAAACTCTCCAATCATTCGATTGAAGGTGGCGATGTAATTGTTGATGGAAAACGTGTATTTATAGGGATTAGTCATCGCACAAGCCAGAATGCTATTCAAGATTTACAAAGTGAATTACCTGAGTTTGAAATTATCCCCGTACCTTTTAATCCAAAGTATTTGCACTTAGATTGTGTATTCAATATTCTTTCCGCAAAAGATGCATTAATTTATCCAGATGCGCTTGACCAGGAAACCTTCGAGCATTTATCAAGCATGTATCATTTGATTGAAGTAAGTGAACAGGAACAGTTCTCTATGGGAACCAATGTATTGTCTATTGGACAGAATCGAGTGCTAAGTTTACCCGTAAACCGTGGTGTTAATGACCAAATGAGAAAACACGGATACGAAGTGTTGGAGGTCGACTTCTCTGAAATTATTAAATCCGGTGGGTCATTCAGATGTTGTTCCATGCCCCTTGTGCGACAATAAGCAAAAACTCTCTATGGTGCCGTTTCGAAGATAAAACAAGCTTAGAAATACGTTTTTAAGCTTGTTTTATATTTCATTTCTCTATTAGTTCTTTACGTTTCATAACTAATACGTATTTGGAATATTTTTGTATGCAAACTTTTGAATGACTGAAGCATGCTCAGGATATTTCTCTAGCAGCTCATTCTGTGTGAATAATTCAAAGTCTTCATATTCAAAGCCCGGTGCAACCATACACCCAACTAAAGAAAAGGCTCCCCCTTCTGCAACAGATGAACCAAAGATGGAATTTCCAGGCACAATTAATTGTGGGACTTCACCATTCATTAAATTTAATCCAAGCTTGTATTCATGGTAACTTCCTTCTTGATCAATTACATGGACAGTTAAAGGATCGCCTCCATGAAAATACCAAAGCTCGTCTGATTTCAAGCGATGTAAATGAGAGATATCTTTTTCCCCAAGTAAAAAGTATATGCTTGTGTATAGCTTTCTATCTAATCCATTTGCACTTATTGTATTGTCAGAGGAAAAAGTTGAACGAAAGTATCCGCCCTCTGCATGTGGCTCCAAGCCTAAATGCTCAATATAATAGGAAGCATTCTTTTTCATCATACTTCCCTCATTTCTAAATGCTTCATGCAGTTAAATAGGTGGCAATGGTTTCTCTCATCTTTTAGCTCAACAATGGTAACTGAGGTATTTCCAATATCATTAGAGAATTCTCCACCTGGTATAAGTGCGTTAAAAACTCTTGCAAGAAAACCACCATGACTAACAACTATTACTTTCTTACCTCGATGCACCTTTTGTATATCCTCGATAAAGGACATGCCTCTAGCGATAATAGCGTCTTCCTTTTCGAAGCCCATATCCTGCTCTCTCCAATTTAGACCCCACTTATCTACTCGTTCTTGCTCGGTAGTTCCTTCAATAAGGCCTCCACCAATTTCTCCCAAACGGATATCTGTATTAAAATTAATTTCAGGTTGCTTTTTTGCTATAATCTCAGCTGTACGCTTTGCTCTAATTAGTGGACTAGTATATATTACATCCCAATGCTCTTTTTCCATCCGCTCGGCAACTCTCTCTGCCATTAATATCCCCTCATTATCTAAAGGCACATCTGTTTTACCTTGTGCTCGTCCTTCTTTATTCCATGCTGTCACACCATGTCTTATAAATGCTATTGTAGTCATTTTAATAACCCCCTTTGTTCAAAGATAAGATAGAAAATACTTTTCGTAAAGTGCGGTCAAAAAGTTTCTTGAAAAAAGGCTATTTTAAGTCTTGACCTTCACGCTACGTTAACCTTTACACTACATATAACAGGAGGTGAAGTAATGATATATACAATTCAGAAGCTTGGAGAACTTGCAGGAATTAGTACTCGAACTATTCGCTACTACGATGAAATTGATTTATTAAAACCAGCAAGCCTAAGCGAAGCAGGTTATAGAATATACGGACCAGCGGAGGTAAATCGCCTTCAACAAATATTGTTTTACCGAGAGTTGGGGATAAGCTTGGGACAAATAAAGGAAATCCTCATTTCACCAGGCTTCGACAGTACAGTTGCTTTAAAGGAGCATAAGGAAAAACTAATTCAAAGAAGAGCTCAGCTAGATTTGTTAATAAATAATGTGGATAAATCGATTCAAGAATATGAGAGGGGTATTAAAATGACAGACAAAGAAAAATTTGAAGGATTTAAACAAGAGCTTGTGGACAACAATGAGGATATGTATGGTGAGGAAATTCGAAACAATTACGGAAATGAGGCTGTAGACCAATCCAATGCTATGCTAAAAAACATGACGAAAGAACAATATGAGGAAGTTGTAAAGTTAGAGCAAGATGTATTAGATAGCCTAAAAAAAGCGATTGCTGCTGGTGATCCAACAAGTAAACTCGGACAAAAGACAGCAGAACTGCATAAACAGTGGATAAGTTTTCATTGGCCAAAATATTCAAAGGAAGCACATGCAGGCCTAGCTGAAATGTATGTGGCGGACGAACGCTTTCAAGCTTATTACGATAAGGTTCAACCAGGTGCGGCGCAATTTTTACGTGATGCTATTGTAGAATATACTAAAAACTAGAAGGCTAGCCTTCTAGTTTTTTAAGAGTTGCTCTATTATGTGGATATCATCCGGATAAGCTAGTGGCAAGTTCTTAATATCATCCAAGGAATGCCAAGCAATCTCATGGATAAATTCATCTGGATCATGAATTGTTAATTCTCCACTTATAAAGTCTACTATAAAATACTCTACATAATACGAGATACCATAATCACTTAATACTCCACTTTTTTTATGTATCATTTCAATTGGACGAACAGTTAAGCCTGTCTCCTCCCAAAATTCTCGGACACAGCATTCTTCAAAAGTTTCCCCTTCCTCTACCGTCCCTGAAGGAACTGTCCACAGCCTGTCTTCTCCTGGAGCTGCCTGTAAAACCATTAACACTTCTTGTCGCTCATTTATACAAATACCAGCCGCCCCTTGCCATTTGAACATTCATTCCACTACCCTTCCTAAGTTATAAAATATTATTCTTTTATTATACCGTACCGTTGCGTAGCATTCCTAAATTATAGAAGCGCCTCTACCCGTATGGCAAGTGCCCAATGCGTGCTCGTCTCCGCCCATTACCTTGGTGAAAGTGACCCATTAACCGGCCGGAATCGCCCATAAGCTTATAGAAAGTGTCCCATTACGGTCTCAGAATCGCCCATAAATCAAAAAATGTACCCTACCACACATTATTTTATTCAGTACCTTGCATTGTATAATAGCATATGGTATATTACTTCCAACGGTACTGTTTATTAAATAGTAGCGAAGGGAGTGAAGAAAAATGAATATACAATTTAAAAAGGGTGTACTAAATCTGTGCGTGCTTGTCTTATTGGATAAGCAGGATCGATATGGCTACGAACTTGTACAAAAAATATCAGATCAAATCTCGATTTCTGAGGGCTCAGTTTATCCACTCCTTAGACGATTAACAAAGGAAGGCTACTTCACAACTTATTTACAGGAATCAACGGAAGGTCCTCCACGTAAATATTATAAGCTGACGGATCTCGGTAGAACATATCTTCATGAGCAATTAAAGGAATGGAAAAGCTTTACGGATGGTGTGAATAATCTAATCGAAGAGGGTGTAAAAAATGACTGAGCAACAATTTATTAAGGAATTGGAACTTGCATTACATCAAATGACGACCGATGAGCGAAACGAAATAATCTCAGATATTCGAGAGTACTTTTCAAATGCACGAGAGGATGGAAAAACGGACAGCGACATTTCTACTTCACTTGGTTCTCCAAAGCTTATCGCACAGGAGCTTCTTGAAAACTATGTTCCGGTAAAGTCCCAGCCTAAAACATTTACAAGCGATAAGTTGATACGTATTCCGGACTCTACGTTTACTAATGTGTTAATAGATCTAGACTATGGAGCTCTAAATCTGTTTCCATCTGAGACAGATGAAACAATCGTTGAGTTAATTGGAGAAAGTGAAAAGCTTTCATTCGTGGTTGAAGTGATTGGTGATACACTTTCTGTTAAGTTGAAGTCTAAAAAAATGAGCTTCTTTACTTTTATTTTTCAAGTCAAGGAATTGAAAGTAAACGTTGCTCTACCTAAAAAATTATATTCGACTATTATTATGAAAACGGATGACGGACGGATTCGAGCAGAAAAAATGCTAGGTAAAAATGTTAAAATTTCATCTGACAACGGCTCCATTGCACTTCAAGAAATAGCTTCTACTATGATGGAGGTTTCTACGGATAATGGGCGAATTGAGTTAGATCGAGTCCAGGCTGATAAGCTAACTACTACGACTGACAACGGTAGAATAGAGCTTCGCAATGTAGATACCGAGAAGGTTTATGCAGAAACTGACAATGGCCGCATCACCATGCAATATGTAAATGGGGATATCCTGGGCAAAACAGACAATGGACGTATCGAACTGTTAACAACTAGCATTGATCGCATGATTGACCTTAAGACTGACAACGGAAGTATCATGATTGAAACAGAATCCGACCCTACAGATGTATCTATCTCTGCTAAAGTCGATTGGGGTAAAGTCGATATTTTTGGTGAACGTAACTCTAATACAGTATTTGGTGCAGGGACTCATCAAGTCAGATTAACATCTGACAACGGTAGACTAACTGTAGCTAAACGTGCAACTTCTGGAATTAAATTATAAACACTCTTTCTCTCCTTTTCTCATAGACTAGGTAATGACTATAACAAAAGGGGAAATGTATGAATAAAACCGAAAACTACAACCAGCAGATGTATGCCCAACAGGCTTTTCAACAATCCTTAGCACTAATAGCGGAAGCCGTACAAGGAGAAAAGGAAGATCAAGTTTTTTATGATTATTTAATTTCCTTAGCTCCTACGCAAGAGCAAATTGAAATAATCACCTCCATTCGAAACGATGAAGTAAAACATAATCAATGGTTCAAACAAATGTACAAAGCATTAACTGGTAATGAGGTTGTCATTACTACGGAAGAGCAATTCGTACCTCCAGCCGATTATATAAGTGGCATTAAGAAAGCATTTTTCGGTGAGCTAAAAGCAATGGAAAAGTACAGAGTCATACGGGAAGGCCTTCCCTATCGTGAGTATAGAGACATTGTCTTTGAAATATTAACAGACGAAATGAAGCACGCTCAATTGTATAATTATATTTTAACGGAGAATATTTCGTTGAATGCCCCTGAGAAGACAGCAACTCAAAACACTGTATCTACTACCACAAGTAATAGTCCTGAGCCAGTTGCCTTTCCAGATCAATGGATTCAATATACAGAATACCTTGTAAATGAAGGTCTAAATGATGTTGAAAGAGGCATTAATACGAAGCACATCCTACAAGAATTTATACTTATGGGGGTCCTAGTCGGTAAAGGCTATACTCCTGAACAAGCATACGAAACAGTAGAGAACTGGGAGTTGTCAGGGGAATCACAAATACTTCAGCAAAGTAAAAATAGTCAATAAGCCATCGCTGCGTTTAACACGCAGCCTTTTTTTATGCCCATTTTTTTACTTTCTCATGTTACTCTAAAATAAATATTTTATTTTTGAGAAAAATTAAAATCGTAGACGTTATATAGAGTGTAAAAGCTTTTACAACTACCAAAAGGAGCTATTGTAGATGAAATCAACTGAATCAAATTTTATCCACAGGCTACAATCTGGAAAAGAAGATGCGCTCGAATATATTGTGGATAATTACTTACCTCTAATAAAAGGCGTTTCCTACAAGGTGCTCTCTCCTTTAAATAATGCTGGAATGATGGATGAATGTATTAATGATATCTTTTTATCCATTTGGGATCACGCCAAGGATTTTAGTGGGGACACAACTGATTTTAAAAAATGGATCTGTGTAATCGCTAAATTTAAAGCAATTGATTACTACCGAAAAGCAACTCGTAATATGGAGGTTTCCAGTGAGCAGATGGAGCTTCAGCCAGCTGATTCAATAGAAAAATGTTTAATCCTTACAGAAAACCGAAACGAGCTAATGCAATTAATCCATAAACTAGACCCGATCGACCAACAAATCTTCATCATGCGTTTTTTTCTTGGCGAAAGCACAGAGGCAATCGCTAAGAAGCTTGGCAAAACAAAAGCGTCTATTGATAATCGTATCTACAGAGGAAAAAAGAAGCTAAATGGACAGGTTACAAAATTTCTTCTAGGAGGCAGCTTTGTATGAAGGACCTTTACAAGCAATTTAATGAAATCGAAATAGATGTAGATGAATTCGAAGAAATGGAAGTTAGTGAATTTGAGCGAGCGAAGGTAAAAAAAGAATTAAGAAATAAACTTTCTTCTTCCAAACAAAAGAAAGGGAAAAAGTTTTTAGCTGCCGCTTCCCTTGCAATTGGTCTAAGTGTCTCAGCTTTAGTAGGGCTTTCCTTTACAGCCTATGCTGACAACATTCCTGTAATTAGTAATATTTATAAGTTCTTTTATGATTACAGAGATAAAAATGGAGAATTTTATGGAGACTACGCTGAAAATGCTACTCCGATTAACTTAACAGCAACAAGTAATGGGATAAACGTAACTGTTGACGATGCCATTTATGATGGTGAATCTATGATTGTCACCTATACAATTGATGCAAATAGAGATCTTGGGAACCCCGTTGTAATTAGAGGGATTCCACACCTTCAAGGCTCTCCTAAATCTGGAAGTCATGAGGCAAGTAAAGTATCAGAGAGCGAGAATAAGTATGTAGGTATTATCACTATGAAAATGGAGGAAGAGGAAACCTCTTTACCAATAGAATGGAATGTAGATTATTTGCGACCAGGAAAAACTACTGATAATGACCCTATCGAGGGTGATTGGAAATTTAACTTTACTTTAAACAAGGCAGACATAGATATTTATAAATTAGATAAAAAGCTTAGTCAAAATGACCTTACAGTACATCTTCAAAAGCTAACGATATCTCCTAAATCATTTCATCTTCTATTTGAACAAATTGACTCCGATAAATTATATGAAAACTGGGATCAAGCTATCGTTGAACTATTAGTAAAGGATGATTTAGGTAATCATTATTCATTAGAAGAACAAAGTGGGAATTATTCTGTTCATAAGCACGGGACTAAATGGGGCTCCATATATGAAAAAGTTGATCCTCAGGCCACTCAGCTTATTATAACTCCCGACGTAGAATTGCGTAATTATGAGCTTAATAAAACAACCGATCAAAAACAATTCCAAATGGATGACATCGTTATTGATTTAAAATAACTATACAAAAAACTGGTTGTGAGCGGATCACGACCAGTTTTTTTCTTTTACATCTGCTCTGGAGCTTCTATCCCTAGCAGACTCAATCCTTCCTTTAATACGAGCGCAACTGCAAAGCAAAGCGTTAGCTTCGATTCCTTTGTCTCGTCATCGATTAAGATTTTCGTACCAGCATAGTACTTATTGAAATGACGGGACAGCTTTAAGCAGTATTTTGCTATCAGTGATGGATCAGCCTGTTCCAAGGATTTCTGAATAACCTGTGGAAAACGTTGAAGTGTCATTATCGTTTGCCACGCCTCTCCCCCTAGTCCGTCAAAGCTTACATGATTAACTCTAAAATTACCTTTTAGTAGAAGGGAACAAATTCTTGCATGGGTATACTGAACATATGGACCAGTCTCTCCTTCAAAGTTGAGCATTTGCTCTAGGGAAAATTCTACGTCGTTCATGCGGTGGTTCTTTAAATCATGAAAGATGATCGCCCCTACCCCGACGGATTTTGCCACCTGTTCCTTATTAGGAAGAGTTGGATTTTTCTCCTCAATGCTGTTCTTCGCCTCTGCGATTGCCTCTTCCAACACTCCTTTCAATAAAACTACTTTCCCTTTACGAGTCGACATCTTCTTGCCATCCTTTAGCATCATTCCAAAAGGGACATGCTGACAATCTTTTGCCCAACCATATCCCATCTTATCTAGTACTTTGAACAACTGTTTAAAATGAAGTGATTGTTCGTTACCCACTACATAAAATGATTTAGTAAAGTTATACTCTTTTTTACGGTACAACGCTGCAGCTAAATCTCTTGTTGCATATAGGGTAGTTCCATCCGTTTTCTTAATCAGACATGGTGGCATATCTTCGAGCTCCACTACTAGTGCCCCGTCAGATGCAGTTAGTAAGCCCTTTTCTTCTATCTCTTTAACTACAGGTTCCATTTTATCGTTATAGAATGCTTCACCGTTAAATGAACTAAATACAATACCTAATAGTTCATAAATACCTTGAAACTCTTTGAGAGAGGCCTCCTTAAACCAATTCCAAAGCTCTCTAGCCTCCTTATCCCCCTGCTCCAAATTCTTGAAGGCAGCTCTTGCCTCCACATTCAAGGATTCATCTTTTTCAGCCAAATCATGGAACTTCACATATATCTTTAAGAGCTCTTCTATCGGTGAGGCCTCTATTTTTTCCTTATCTCCCCATAGCTTATAGGCGACGATTAACTTGCCGAATTGAGTTCCCCAATCTCCTAAATGGTTAATACGAATAGTCTTGTATCCGTTCTTTTCTGCTATATTGGCAAGCGCATTTCCTATTACCGTAGAACGTAGATGTCCCATAGAAAAGGGCTTAGCAATATTCGGTGAGGAGAAATCTATCGTAATTTTCTCGTTCTTCATTGGCAACTGACCGTATTGGGTTTTGGTTTCCATTATTTCCTTAAGGACTTGCTTAGTAACGGTTTGCTGGTTATAGAAGATGTTCACGTAGCCACCTGCCGCCTCTACCTTAAAAATTAGAGAGCCTTTTAACTGAGTTTCCAATTCAGTAGCTATTAGCTGCGGTGATCTTTTATATATTTTGGCTAGTGTAAAGCAAGGAAATGCTAAATCTCCTAGTTCTTCGTTCTTTGGCTTTTCAAAAAGCTTCTCTATCTCATCTACTGTTAACGGGCCTTTTAAAACTGATTCCACTAAAAAAGCCATTTGCTTTACTAATTCCATTTACATTCAACCTCCACATTTTTTCTCCATATAAAAAAGCCCCCGTCTCTATGAAGAGACGAGAGCTGAAGTTCCCGTGGTACCACTCTAGTTGTCACAAGTTGTGACCGCTTTAACGTTGCTAACGAGGACTACCCCGATCTTTTCTACTCTTAGTTCAAAAAGCTTCTCCAAAGTGCGTTTCTCCGAAAAGCTTTGCATCAGGCTCTCACCTTCCCTGACTCGCTTGGCATTACTGTATTCGGATACTCTCTTTATCACTGAATTATCTATTAATTTTTACTAATTTTAGTGGAATGGAATCCTAATGTCAATAAACATTTGGTGTATACAACCTATTTACTTCCTAGCTTCAAATGAACTGAGTCGAGTAGCTTTTGATAACCAATTTCTTGGTAGATTTTATTTGATGTAGGGTTTAACATATCCGTATATAACACGCAGAAGTCATATTGTTTTAACAGCTCCTTGCTGCAGGCTGCCACCATGGTTCTGCCGTATCCTTTTCGTCGTTTCTCTTTTGGAGTAAACACCATAGAAACAGTCACCCCATGAGCGGAAGGTCTCGCCTTCTTCATCATGGACACGATTTCTCCTCCATCCCCCCAAAGAAAAACTTCATGAGCATTTAACATAGTTTCCACTCTTTGAGCTATATCTTCTTTTGCGCTTCTCGGAAGTCCTGTATCTTCTTCAAATTGGCTAAGCCATGATTCGATTAGTGGAGCGTCTTTGTCATTAGCAAGCCTCCAAGAGCCAGGACTTGCTTCTAACGTATCGTCTACTTGATCTAATCGGTATAGCCCCTGGTCCATTAATAGAGAGTGTGGTTGACCGGTTTTTTCTTCCCATTTCTCTGCAAAATGCATAGCCCACTCTTTCACACTTATTATGGAATCAATATGTATACCTCGTTGTATGATTTCTTCTATACCTAAATCAGTGGATGCCTCTATTTTATTTGGATCCACAAAAATAATATTTAAAGGATGTGGTGGAGTCATTTGAAAAAGAGCAATTAACTCTCCATCTTCTTCAATAGTCGCCATTAGCGGATTTTCATATCCACCTACTCGTATTCTTTCTAGCACCCCTAGAAACAAACTAAATTTGTCCTCATTTTCCTTTAAAAAAGGTATTGCCTTCTCGTAAAAATTCTCTGCACTTTCATAGATTTGAAATCTCATTTTTACATCCCCTTTGAAACGTTTTATGTTAATATAACGTAAAACGTTGCATGATGGGAGATATTTATGAAAATTATTTCTATTCGGGATATTCACATTGGAGAAGGACTTCCTAAGGTCATTGTTCCATTAATAGGAAAAGATAAAGATTTCCTTTTAAATGAGCTACCACTAGTTAAAGAAAGCTCTCCAGATATAGTGGAGTGGAGAGTAGATTTGTTGCAAGGAGTGGAAAACCTAAAAATGGTCAAGGATACCCTTTCCTATATACGTAATTTTTTGTATCCGATTCCTCTTCTATTTACCTTTAGAAGTCATAAGGAGGGTGGTTCTACTGTTATAGAGAACACCTATTATAAGCAGCTTTTGACTGAGGTTATCCAAACAAAAGAAATAGATTTAGTGGATATAGAGCTTTTTTCGGAGGATGTAGAGGAATTAGTAGCCTTAGCTAAGGATTTTCAAATTTCTGTGGTAATGTCAAGCCATGATTTTAAAGGGACACCTACCAAAGAAGTCATAATAGAACGGATGACTACTATGCAAAAGCTAGGGGCAGATATCCCTAAAATTGCTGTGATGCCTAGTAGTCCCGCAGACGTTCTTACCCTTTTGGATGCTACCTACACAATGTATTCTACATATGCAGACCGTCCGATTATTACGATGTCTATGGCTAAGGCAGGGATCGTTAGCCGCTTGGCTGGAGAGATTTTTGGTTCAGCCGCTACATTTGGCTCAGTTCTCTCTGCTTCCGCTCCAGGACAAATTGAAGCTTCCGAGTTAAAGAAAGTTTTAAAGCTTCTACATAACGCATAGCTTTATGCGCGATTTCAAACGGGGCGATGACTCCCGTTTGAAATCAAGAATGTTGAGATTGACTCTAACGCTCTTATTGTCCTCCTGTGGATAATCTTTTTTCTAGTCGTATCATATCCACACACGGAATTCCGTTTTCCACAATTTCTTCCGAATAATGATTAGTGAAGAAATCTCTATCCACAGATACGATTCGGAAACCACACTTTTGATAGAGCGCCAGCTGATTTAAACTAGAGTTTCCCGTTCCTACCTCTATTATTTTATATCCAAGCTCCATGGATTTTTCAATTGCATGAAGTACCAATTCTTTTCCTACACCAATTCCTTGATATTGCTCATGCACAGCTATATTTTTGAGCTCTATAGTGTCGTCATCCAAGGGTAGCAATACATAAACTCCAATTGTATCGTCGCTATCTTTCGCTATATAACATTGCCCTCTATCCAAATAGGCTTCCACCAACTCCTCTGAAGGATCCGCTAATAGCAATAAATCCATTGGATAATTGCTATCTATTTTATGTATATTCATTTACTTTTTCTCCATCCTCTATATTTTTATCTAAAAAAGCCATCCCTCTCTAAAAGTAGGGATGGCTTTCGTTCACGACTCAGGTATCAATAACTCTAAAATATCCTCAGACACATAGGTTTGCTTGTTGTGCAAAACAGGAGCCTCTTGGAATTCCCTTATACTTTTATTATATCCATATTTCAGCTCACCACGTGTTATGGTAAAAGAACCGTTACCAAGCTTTAAGTACATACTATTTCGTTTTGGATGGGATATGACCTCATATCCTAAGTATTGAGCCACTTGGCGTAAAGGAATCATTTTAACCCCATTGTGGATAAAATGGTTTTCTTCTATTAGATGATTGAGCTCCTTTAAAGCAGGTTCCACATAGTCTATTGCAATAATTTTAGAAGGAGTTATAAGCTTCTGTTCTCCCCTAGGAGCGCTATAGAATACGATTAACTCCTTACCCTTTAAATCCTTTTGCTTAATTTCCTTACCTTTTTCGTCCATTAATTTGGTTTGATTGGTGATTTGAAGTTTAAGGTCTCTGTCTAAGCTTACAAAATCCTCATTGAATTTTGACACCTTCACTAAGCTACCCTGTTTGCCATGAGCAACAATTATATCTGGCGTGATTCTTGGTGGATAGATTAAAATCATTGGTTTATTTTTATCATAATAAGCATCCACTTTAGTTCCCTTTTGAAACGAGTCAATCGATACTTCTTTGCTTGAAGCATCGTTAAGCACTATAACATCTTTGTTCAATACAAACATAGATATCTGTGGCTCGTCATCGTCTGATTCTACAGTCAAGGTCACTTCTTTATTATCTTTAGTAACTTCCTTAACGGTTCCTGTAAATTTGATAAAGTTGCTGGCATTCTGCTCTTCATCATCCAAGATCACTACTTTAGATGGTATTGCTTGTGCAGGAATACTTCTTGTCGAGTTCTTATAAAATACAATTAGCTCATGTCCTGCAAAATTCTTTTGAACAATATTTTCCCCTTGTTTGCTAACCACTAGCGTATCTTTAGTAATGTTAAGCTTCAGCTGATTGACTTCACT
>NZ_JBAEAP010000571.1:0-1639 GCF_056205495.1 Psychrobacillus sp.
AAAGGTTTTAATTCTAATAATAATTCAAATGACAATACGAATAATTCCAATACGAATTCTAATATTCAAAAAGATAAAGATAATTCTACAACAGCTACAAATAAATCATCTAATACAAACTCCAAAGGTGGATTTACAGCTGGTGGATTGATGAAAGGTCTTTTCATAGGTGGTCTCGCTGGATTACTCTTCGGTAGTCTTTTTGCAAATATGGGTATACTTGGTTCCATATTAGGTTTCTTAATTAATGCTGCCGCTATCGCAGTAATTGTTATTCTTATCCTTAAGATTATCAACATCTTTAAAGACAAGAAAAAGAAAGAGGAACCACATACATGGAAAAACTAGTAGTACCGGAACAAAATATTATTAATGCTATTTGCGTTCACTTTGGTCGTAAAGTAAATGCTAACCCGGAAGAAGTTGAAGTGGAGTTAATGTATGATGACGAGACTGGCTTTTCCGCTGAGGCATATATAAATGATAAACAGTATAATTTAAGTACTCTAGACATTATTGAATCTTTACGCCAAACAATGAGAGAATTTTTAAATCTAGATCCTATCTCTACCGGTATAGAGCTTGTATTAGATGAAAAAGAAGGAATAATTGCAGTTGTAAGTTAAAAAATAGGTAACGAAGATTTTCTTCGTTACCTATTTTATTATTTTTTTAGGAGAAAGTTTCGGTATTACAAAACATGATTCAAAACAAAAAACCGATGGCATTAAGCCATCGGTCTCATTTTAATTATTTTTGATAACCGCTCATTTGTCCTTGAGCTTGAGCTACTAAACGCTTAGTAATTTCTCCGCCAACGGATCCGTTAGCACGCGCTGTAGATTCTCCTCCAAGTTGTACTCCAAATTCTTGAGCGATTTCATATTTCATTTGGTCAAGAGCTTGTTTAACACCTGGTACAAGTAGTTTGTTGTTGTTGTTTGACATTTCTCTCACCTCCTTGTGAGATTATATTGTGCCAAATCTTTTGATATATACAAGAAATAAAATTTCAGACAAAAAACTTTTTTTAATACATTTAACTGCATTGTTCTAATGATTATGGTTATCCTTTATATCAAAACAAAATTTTTAATGCAATATTTTTAGGTTCCTTAAACTTTAGCTCGTTAATATTCACCTATTCCCTACTCCTTACATAATCTGAAGGGAAAGCTTAAAGGAGTGAATATTTATTGATTAAAGTGCACCCAGTTGACATCGATGGAAACACATTTATAGCTGTTTCAGTTGAGCTTCCAAAAACGACTTTGCTAACCGTATCCAATGACAAAGGTTACATTATGTGTGGAGCATTAGATGTTGGCTTGCTCAATGAAAAGTTAAAAGACAGGAACATAATTGCAGGCCGAGCTGTAGGAGTAAAAACAATTGAAGAGCGTATACACGCTGCACTTGAATCCGTTACTTTAGAGGCAGAGAAATTAGGAATTGAGACTGGAATGATAGGAAGAGAAGCATTACTAAGAATGCTTTAAAGCTGCCCTTCCAGCAAAAAGTAAAAGCCATATCTTAAACTCCCCTTAATTTCAGCACTCTTTAGGACATCATATCTAATACATGTACTTGTAAGAGGATGACCGTGTTTTTATGATCATCCTCCTTTTAGTTAGTATGT
>NZ_JBAEAP010000572.1:0-6401 GCF_056205495.1 Psychrobacillus sp.
AAGAAGTGCTCGTGGATGAATACCAGGATACTAATAATCTCCAAGAAACTATTCTTCAATTAGTTAAAAGCGGTGATGAATTAACTGGGAACATGTTCATGGTTGGCGATGTAAAACAATCTATTTACAGGTTCAGACTTGCTGAGCCTATGCTTTTTCTTGGAAAGTATCGCGTATTTAATGAAGAGCCATTAGATTCTGGAGTGAAAATTGATTTAAATGCAAACTTCAGAAGTCGTCAAGAAGTGCTCCACGGAACGAACTATATTTTCCAACAAATTATGGGTAAAAATGTTGGAGAAATAGATTATGATGATGCTGCTTCCCTAAAGCCTCAAGCTCCATATGATGACAAAGACACAGCGGTAGAGCTTGCGTTGTTATATGAAGTGGAGGATGGTAGTTCCGAGGTAGATGCAGATGAGGAAGATTTTTCATCTGTTGATGCCGAGGAGGAATTAAAAAAATCCCAAGCAGAGGCACGTTATATCATTTCAAAAATAAAAGAAATGATCGCGAGCGGACATACAGTCTATGATCCATGGAAAAAGAAAGAACGCCCTGTTCAATATAGCGATATGGTCATTCTTATGCGGTCCATGACCTGGTCGCAGGAAGTCAATGAACAGTTTAAAGAGGAAGGAATTCCTTTATATGCAGAGCTTTCCAAAGGTTACTTTGAAGCGATAGAAGTTCTAATCATGCTACATACCCTACGTACCATTGATAATCCTTACCAGGATATTTCACTAGCTTCTGTTCTTCGAGCACCTTTCGTGGGCTTAACTGAATCAGAGCTTGCGCTTATCCGATTAGCTGCACCAAAGGAATCATTTTATGAAGCATTGAAGTTATTCGTCTCAAGTGGAGGAGCAGGCTTATCCTCTGAAACGGCAGAAAAGCTCCAAAGATTCTTGCTACAATTTGAGGATTGGAGAGATCTTAGTAGAAGAGGCTCTTTAGCAGACTTAATATGGCAAATCTATTTGGACACCCATTATTATGAAATTGTTGGCTCTATGCCTAACGGAAAGCAGCGTCAAGCGAATCTACGTGTGTTACATGACCGAGCTGTTGCTTATGAAAAGACATCCTTCCGTGGATTGTTCCGTTTCTTACGGTTTATTGATCGGATGAGAAAGCGCGGAGACGATTTAGGTGCAGCTAGATCTATAAGTGAAAAAGAAAATGTTGTTCGCTTAATGACCATCCATTCTTCTAAGGGTCTAGAATTTCCAGTCGTGTTCCTCGCTGGGATGGGAAGACCATTTAACCAAATGGACTTTAACGAGTCATATTTATTTGATCAGAACTTTGGACTTGCCGTAAAGGCAATAGACCCTATCAAACGTATTTCCTTTACATCGCTTCCATTCCTAGCGGTAAAAGAAAAGAAACAAATGGAACTAAAAGCAGAGGAAATGCGAGTTCTCTATGTGGCGATGACTCGTGCCAAGGAACACTTATTCCTAGTGGCAACTATAAAGGACTTAGCAAAAACCCTAGACAAATGGGAGGATTCTCAAACACTTATGAGTGATGAAATGATCCCAGATTATAAAAGGGCAAAAGCGAAAGGATATTTGGATTGGATTGGCCCTGCTCTTGCTCGCCACCGAGATTATAGTCAGTTATCTCAAATAAACGAGGCAAACATAGTGGAGGGTCCCTCGAAGTGGAATATAGTTGCTAAGCATATAGATGAGCTTAAAGTTCACCAGGAGGAAGAGAAAAAAGAGGAAGCTTCACTTCAGGGACTTCTGCAGCTAGAAAATACTGCGGTACTAGACGATATAAAGAAAATTTTTGATACGCGTTACGAATTTGAGGGGTCCACTCATAAACGTTCTAAGCAGTCAGTGAGCGAGATGAAGCGACTACAATTATTGTCCGAGCGCCATGATGAAGAGTTCTTTGGTCCTACTACTACTACTGTAAAGAGTAAAGTGGCTAAGCGTCCTTTCTTTTTACAGGAAGGAACGAAACTGACAGGAGTTGAAGCTGGTACTGCTGTCCATGCATTTATGCAGCATGTAGATTTGTCTGAACAAAAGACCGCAGAACAAGTGCTGGCATTTGCCGAGAGGCTAAAAGAACGAGAAATTATTACTAATGCTGAAAAAGAAGCGATTAATCCACAAAAGATGGTCCCTTTCTTCCATTCTGATATTGCAGAACGTTTGAGAGTAGCTAAAAAAGTAATGAGAGAATTTCCTTTCACCTACGCTTTAGTTGACCAAGATGGCGATAAGCAGATTGTCCAAGGGGTTGTAGACTGTTTATTCCAAGAAGAAGATGGTCGATGGGTGCTGCTAGATTATAAAACAGATAAAGTAAAGCATTTACAAAGCAACGAGGATCTTTTATTACAAGAGATGAAAAACAGATATGCAATACAGCTTTCGTTATATGAAAAGGCTATCGAAGACATCTTAAAGGTCGATATAAAAGAGAGAGTATTATATCTATTTGATATAAATAAAACAGTAATTATTTAGGGGGAAGCTTGGTGATTTTACCTACGCAAGAAAAAGAAAGAATCATTTCTATCGATGTAATGAGAGGCTTTGCTTTACTAGGAATCTTTGTAGTGAATATGCTATTTTTTCATGGTCCGTATATTTATGTAAATCCATACGATTGGTATCAAACTCCAGGGGATCAAGTAGCCTATAAATGGATTGATATTTTCGTACAGGGCAGTGTCTATCCGTTGTTTGCGATGCTTTTTGGATACGGTTTAGCGATGCAATTTATGAAGTCGGAGGCAAAGGGCACATCCTTTGCGCGTCTAGCAGTAAGAAGACTGTTGATATTACTAGCAATTGGATGTGTACATGCGTTTCTTATCTGGTCTGGTGACATTTTGATTACTTATGCATTAGCCGGATTATGTTTGATCGTGTTAATGAGGTTAAAGTCATTTTGGTTAATGTTAATCGCAGCTTTATTGTACTTAATACCAAATGGCTTGTTAACTGGATTGGTCTACTTCATGACAAAATTAGCTCCTGAACAGTCCGTTCTTTATACAGCAATTCAAAAGGTAGAGGAATCGGCCGTAGCCTATTCACAAGGGTCATGGTTTGATGTATTTGGACAAAGGTTAGCGGATTGGATTTATATGCAAGGATACGGTTTAAATGTAGTGCTTATTCTTTGTACGATATTACCGCTTTTAATGATTGGATCGGCGGCTGCCAAGCTAAAGCTAATTGAGCGAGCAAAAGAGCTGAAGCTATTTTGGATCATCACAATAATTGTTACAATGACCGCAGGAACAGCTATTAAGTGGTTACCGTTTAGTAAAGGTGATGATTTATTTACAATGACGGTACAAGACACTTTTGGTGGGCCTCTTCAAGCCATTGCTTACGGTGGTTTCCTAGCATTGATCTGTACAGTTCCTATTATGGGAAAATTATTATCACCAATTGCTAAGGCTGGTAGAATGTCTATGACCATTTATTTAATGCAATCCATTCTTGCGACTACCATTTTCTACGGTTACGGCTTTGGTTTATACGGTAAAGTCGACATAGCCACAGGTACATGGATGGCAATAGGTATCTATGTAATTCAAGTCATTTTTGCAGAAATCTGGTTTACTAAGTTCAAACAAGGTCCTGTCGAATTATTGTGGAGAAAACTGACTTATTCGAAAATATGATCGAAAAAGATGAAATTAAACAAAGTTTGTAATAGACTATATTAATAGATTCAAATTTCTTTAGAGGAGTGTTTATAGATGAAGCTATTGTCATACCGATTAAACGATAAAATTTATTTTGGTCCAAAAGTAAAAAAAGAAGAAGCAGTATGGGATGTACTTACTATTCAAGAAGAATTGCAAGTGTTAACGAACTTTCCTGCAACTATCGTACAAGGTGTCAGCTTCGGGATGGATTTTATCGAACAAATACGTGTTTTAATAGAAACAGCTTTAAAAGAAGAAGATCCTAATCGTTTTAAACGCTCATTTACAGAAATTGAATGGCTATCACCGATCCCTCGCACACCTAAAAATGTAATGGCAATTGGTAAAAATTATGCCGATCATGCGAAGGAAATGGGAGGGGTAGCGGAGGACTTTGTTGTATTTACAAAGGCTCCAACAACTATTGCAGCAGATGAACAAACATTACCAGTTCACTCAGAGGTTACTACTTCCTTAGATTACGAGGGAGAGCTTGCCATTGTTATAGGAAAAGAAGGGAAAAACATTCCATCCAAACTTGCGTATGATTATATCTTTGGATATACAATTGCTAATGATATAACAGCACGAGACCTACAAAAGAAACATCAACAGTTCTTTTTAGGAAAAAGTTTAGATTGGTCATGTCCGATGGGACCTTATGTCGTGACGAAGGATGAGATTCCAAACCCGCAGGACTTAACGATTGTTACAAAAGTAAACGATGAAATCCGTCAAAACGGAGTAACTTCAGATATGATTTATTCTGTTGAGAATATTATTTGTGAGATATCAAAAATTGTAACCTTGGAGCCTGGAGATATCATTTTAACAGGCACACCTGCAGGAGTAGGTAAAGGGTTTAATCCTCCAAAATTCTTGAAATCAGGCGATATTGTGAAAGTTTCTATAGAAGGAATCGGAACGCTTGTAAACAAGTTTGAGTAATGGTAGTTTAAAAGTGGTATAGTAAAAGTATATTAAAATTAACGTTGAGGTGAAACAATGGATTTCTTAGCAAGCACGCATTTACACATAACAACATGGGTAGTAGCATTAATTTTATTTTTTGTTGCTCTAGCAATGTCTAATTCAAAGGTTGTTCATATGATCTTACGTTTAGATTATTTGGTAATCATCCTTACAGGAGTTGCCTTATTCATCAAAGGGATGGATTATGGAGAGGGCATGCTGTATGGCTTGAAGTTTATAGCTGGTATTCTAGTAATTAGTATGATGGAAATGACTTTAGTTAAAAAAGCAAAAGGTAAGCCATATACGACGTTCCTAGTATTAGTATTTGTGTTCTTCTTTATTGCTTTATTCCTTGGATTCAAGCTTCCAATGGGTATTAACTTTTTAGCTTAATAATTAAAACTCTCATGTTTACATGGGAGTTTTTTTGTATTTTAGAAGGAGAAGGCTATGGAAAAGGTGAAATTTAATTTATGATTCAACTCTCACACTAAGTTTCTAGAGCCGTAATAAAAAGATGATAATATTGATTATAGCTATTCATTTTTCCAAAAGGAGGTTAACCCATATGATATATCTGAAAAGCTTCAAGCTTTCTTCTAATACAGTAAATAATCCAAATGCATATCCATACAATGTGTTTAGAAAAATAACTGGAGAAGTGTTAGTCTTTCATAACATTACAGTAGTGTATGGTAACAATGGTACCGGTAAATCCACACTATTAAATTTAATGGCAAACAAGCTTAAAATTACAGGAGCTGAAGAAATAACAAATAATAGCAACAACATATATCCGTTAGAATACATATCAGCTTGTTCATACGCGCTAGGTGAAAATAAGAGTGACGGAGAGTCAGATCAACTACCGCATAATAGTTTGTACATCAAAAGCGAAGATATTTTATATGAGATTAAGAAGATTCAGCAGGAGGCAGTTCTTAAGGAAGGTTACCTTTACCAACATTCTAGGTTGGGATATACTAAGGAACATTTGGAAGAGTTGAAACATTCTTCACAGATGTACAAGCAAATAAAGATTATGAAATTTTCAAATGAGAAGTATTCTAACGGTGAGACATCCATGCAGAGATTTGATGAATATCTTGTCCCAAACGGATTATACTTGCTCGATGAACCTGAAACCTCTCTTTCTCCTAAAAACCAAATTCAGTTGGCAGAAGAAATCAATAAACTGGCAAGATTCTTTGACTGTCAATTTATTATAGCGACACATTCTCCATTTATGTTGGGAACACTAGATGCTAAGATCTATAACCTTGACGCACCCCTTTTAACAACAAATAGATGGACAGAGCTTGAAAACGTAAAATATTTCTATGATTTTTTCAATAATCGGAAGAATGAATTTGAATAATCAGCAAAAACATCTGCAGGTTCTTCAAAACGCATATAATAGCCAACAAAACTAGCCACCTAATGGTTGAATTAATAAAGTAATTTTCTTCTCATATCTTTTTGAAAAAATAAGTAAGAACTTCTCTATAACAAAAGTAAGAGCTCGCGAAATTGTATCTTCGCGAGCTGCTTGCCCATTAGAATGGTCATCTATTCCTTCATTAGCTAAAACGCCTTTAATCCGTTTCTAATAGTTGTAGGGAGGCGACGGATAGGGACGAGCCATAAGATTACCGAAAGTAGAGTGATGTCGTGGCGTTAGTCGCGACAACACTCAAAAGTCATCCGTTAATGATATGGCTAAAGCTAT
>NZ_JBAEAP010000573.1:0-5138 GCF_056205495.1 Psychrobacillus sp.
AGTGAAGGGAAAGGAAGGGATTTTACTCGAGGAAGATATTATAGCAGCAATGACTGAAGAAGTAGCCATGATTGTATTACCTAGTGTTCTATATAGAAGTGGACAAATTCTAAATATGAAAAAGCTGACGGATGAAGCACATAAAAGAGATATTTTAATTGGCTTTGACCTTTGCCACTCGATTGGTGCAATCCCTCATTCATTAGATGAATGGGGAGTGGATTTTGCGTTTTGGTGTACTTATAAGCATTTAAATGGTGGTCCGGGATCTGTAGGTGGTCTTTATACAAATCAAAAGCATCTTGGCAAGAGGCCAGGACTTGCAGGCTGGTTTGGCTCTCAAAAAGAGAAGCAATTTGATTTAGAAATCTTCATGACACCTGCTGGCCAAGCTGGTTCTTTTCAAATAGGAACCCCTCATATATTAAGTGCAGCCCCATTGTTAGGATCTCTCGAAATGTTTGGGGAGGTAGGCATACACAAAATAAGGTCAAAGTCTGAGCAACTAACAGAATTTATGAGGATTCTAATAGAGAACGAGCTAAGTAACTTTGAATTTACAATTATTACACCAAGTGAAAGAGAACAAAGAGGTGGCCATCTGTTTCTAATGCATAAGGAGGCAGCAAGAATATGCAAAGCGTTAAAATCTAGGAATATAATTCCTGATTACCGCCCGCCTAATGGTATACGCTTGGCACCTGTAGCTCTATATAACACGTTTGAAGAGGTTTGGAAAACTGTAAATATATTAAAAGAAATTATGGAGAAGAAGGAATACTCCCAATATGATAATGAAAGAGAAGTAATAGCCTAGAAAGGGGAAAGCTTTTGTCTAATCCAATTGCTAATTCTGATGAGAGAGAATCTAACGAAAACGGAATTCATACAAATTTTGTACAGGATATGACCTATGGAGATTATCTTAAACTGGATACCATTTTAGCTAGTCAAAATACGTTATCTACTCACCACGATGAGATGCTTTTTATAATCATTCATCAAGTGAATGAATTATGGATGAAGCTTATTCTTCACGAATTGACTAGTGCTATTCAAGCTATTCAAAGGGATCATTTGCAAACAGCCTTTAAAATGTTAGCGAGAGTAACAAAAATACAATCACAGTTAATTCAAGCCTGGGATGTATTGTCTACTTTAACTCCTGCAGAATATTTAGAGTTTAGAGATCATTTAGGGAAGTCATCCGGTTTTCAGTCTTATCAATATCGTAAAATTGAGTTTGCTCTAGGGTACAAAACAGCACATATATTAAAAATTTACGAAAAGGATACGGCACTACATCATGAGCTAGGAATGGCATTTAAATCACCTAGTATTTATGATGTGTCCATTGACTGTTTGGCTAGAAGAGGATTTCCTATTAATCCGGATTTATTGAAAAGGGATTACTCAATCACGTATTCCGGTGACGACAGTGTCGCGGAGGCATGGAAGACAGTATACAAAAATGTTGATCAACATTGGGAGCTTTATCAGCTGGCAGAAAAGTTAATAGACATTGAGGATTGGCTGCAGCAATGGAGATTCCGTCACATGAAAACAGTGGAACGAATTATTGGTTTTAAAGTAGGGACAGGGGGCTCCTCTGGAGTCAATTATTTACGAAAGGTACTAGATCATCGCTTTTTCCCAGAGTTATGGGATTTGAGAACTAATCTATAGGGGTGAGGGAATATGTCTAATAGCTGGATAGATATTACGCTACCATTATCGAAAGAAATTGCAGTTTGGCCAGGAGATACACCATTTAGCTTTGAAGTTGTGCATACTAAGCAACAAACTGGTTCAGTGAATATTGGCCAGATTACTGCAAGTGTGCATACGGGCACTCATGCAGATGCACCATTTCATTTTAATAATAGTGCCGATACGATAGATAAGTTAGATGTTAATAATTATATTGGAGCAGCTAAAGTCGTTGATGTAACAGGCTTGGGCTTGATTGGTCGTGAAGAATTAGAAGGCTTTCATTTAGACGGTACAAAACGGTTATTATTGAAAACGAAAAAAGTGACCAATGTGGAACAGTTTCCTAGCTCCATACCTTTGTTAAGAGAGAATATAGGTGAGTTTTTACAAGAAAAGGGGATATTTTTATTGGGCTTGGATATTCCTTCTGTAGATGATATTGAAAGTAAGGAACTTCCGATACACCATACTTTATATCAGCATGGAGTAAATATTATCGAAAACCTATACTTGCAAGATGTTGCGGAAGGGGAGTATGAGTTAATCGCGTTGCCCTTAAAAATAGTAGGAGCAGATGGAAGTCCGGTCAGAGCTATTTTAAGAGCACTCTAATATTTTAAAAGGCTATGTTGAAGGGTAGGGTTGATTTATAATGCAAAGAAATCTTAGATCAGAGAGTAGAATTGATTTTTCGCACCAGCCGGACGCTTTCCTCGGGGTGAGCGATAAGCCATCACCCATCGCTAACACGCGTGGTTGTGATGTCTTATCTGTCTCACTCATCCCGTAGGAGTCGCCGTCTGGTGCTCCAATCAATCAATGGGAACCTCTTTGATGCATCGATAAATTGGTTATAAATTTACTCGGTTAAACAAAGCCGAAAAACTGTCACCAACCCCAATTTCATAATTTATTTGTCATTTGAAGGTCACTTATATAATGTTTACAGTCAATATATAAAAAGAATTGTTAGTCAAAATCAACCTATAACTTTAACAAAGCTTTTTAAAATAACACCAAAAAGTATGTATAGCTACTGCCTCCTATTAGATTAAATTTGACAATCCTGTAAACGTTCCTTCAAAATCATCCTGGAGAGTGAGAGAAATCATACTATATCCTTTTATACATGTTTATACTTAAGATAACATGGTATGTATGAAGCACAGGAGGAGTGATTACTTTGAAAAAGGTAGTTGTCGTAGGTGGAGGAATAACAGGACTTTCAGTCATGCATTATTTGCACCAGCTCAAAAATGAAAAATCCTTACAATTTGAAATGACCTTGATCGAATCAAATGAATATTTAGGAGGCAAGATTCATTCCGTACATAAGGATGACTTTATTATGGAGGTGGGCGCAGATTCTATAGTTGCGCGTCATGAATCAGTATTACCTTTAGTGGAGGAACTGGGATTAGAGAATGAGCTAGTATATAATGCAACAGGAATTTCTTATTTATATACGAATAATGAACTGCATGCCATTCCAGCTGATTCTGTGTTTGGAATTCCTACAAGTATAGAATCGCTTGAAAGTAGTACCCTTGTGTCAGAGGAAGGGAAAGAGGAAGCCTTAAAGGATTTAGATATGCCGAACGAAGGGTTTACGAAGGAAAGCTCCATTGGCTCTTTTTTAAAGCATTTCTTAGGGGAGGAGCTTGTGGAGAAACAGGTTGCTCCTGTTCTCTCTGGCGTATATTCCGGGGACTTGGACAAGCTGACTATGGAAACGACGTTGCCCTATTTGGTCGATTATAAAAATCAATACGGTAGTATTATCAAAGGACTCGGGGCTAACAAGGAACAATTTCAAAAATCTGCTAATAAGAAGTTTATTTCCTTTGCAAATGGTTTGTCTACATTAATTGACGGTATAGAAAAAGAACTTATAGGATCTACTATTATGAAAGGTGCTTATGTCTCTAATATAGAGCAAAGAAATAGTATGTATTATGTATCTCTATCGGATCATCAGGTAATAGAAGCTGATTATGTTATTCTAGCAACACCACATGATGTAGCACAAAAAGTACTGAAGCATAAGGAATTAGATACTGATTTCAATAAACTTAAAAACTCGTCTCTCATTAGTATTTATCTTGGTTTTGATATACCTGATGAGCAGCTACCTGCAGAGGGTACGGGTTATATTGTATCGGAAAACTCAGATGTGAAATGTAATGCTTGTACATGGACTAGCCGTAAATGGACACATACTTCAAAAAACAGTAAGTTATTGGTTCGTATGTTTTATAAGAGCACGAACCCAGAATTTACACAGATGAAGCATATGACTGAGGAGCAACTAATTGAGGTTGCTATGAAGGATATAAGAAATAGTCTTAAGCTAGATGGCATTCCTCAGGTAGTTGAGGTAACAAAATGGAACGATATGATGCCAAATTATCATTTGCAACATGCAGAAGCGATCAAATCCCTTGAGAAAAAAATGAATGATCTATTCCCTCAAGTCATATTGGCTGGTTGCTCATATTATGGAGTAGGAATTGGCCCCTGTATCAAAAATGGTAAAGAAACAGCGGAACGAATTGTAGAAAAGATGAAGTAATGCTAGACAAGATTACAGAGGACATCCCAAAGAAGAAAATCTTTGGGATGTCCTTTTCTGTTTTTCCGCTCAAATGGTTCTTTATTGTAAAGCGAGTAACTATGAGAGCAAATAAATCATACATATAGAAAGTATGAGGTTAGGTTTGTTATAAAAAAAAGTAAGGAGCACAAATTATGCCTACAAGCTGGTATCAAGCAATCCCTGAAATTGTGAACTTAGTAGTACAAGACGCTCCAGGGTCAATTTTAGATATAGGTGTTGGATTTGGAAAATATGGATTATTATTAAGAGAAGTTTTTGATATCCCTTATGAACGTTATGAAAAGGAATCCTGGCATCTTAAAATGGATGGTATAGAAGGCTTTAAGGAATATAATAATCCAGTACATGATTATGTATATAATAATATTTATTATGGGAATATTTTTGAGGTGCTTCCTACCTTAACGAAGAGATACGACACTCTCTTATTGATAGATGTACTGGAGCATTTTGATAAAAAAGATGGGTTACGACTAATAGACGACTTATTAAAAATCACGAATAAATCACTCATTATATCAACTCCGATATATCCAGCAGTGCAAGGGGAGTACTTAGGGAATGATTTAGAAACCCATAAAAGTCGGTGGAACATCATTGACTTCATTGATTATGATTTCAGATATAGTCAGGTGAAAATTCATGATAATGGGGCAAGTTTATTTAAAATCTATCCGTCCCCTCGGTAGAAATCTGCTTCTCTAAAAGATCATTTAAAGATTGGCTACCTTTTACCTCACCAGGGCTTAACTGGAGGAGTGAAGATGCTGTTATCGCAAATGGAAATGCTTCGCAAAAAAGGGCACCA
>NZ_JBAEAP010000574.1:0-4232 GCF_056205495.1 Psychrobacillus sp.
GCTAACAAAATCCCTAAAATTAAACCTAAAATTGTGGCTCCCACAACTATTTGAAGTGTAACACCTATTCCTTTTGCAATATAAGGAATAGAGGGAACGACTGCAGAAAAATCTAACATATCGTTACCCTCCTTTCTATTCAAACTATTATATTTTTATTTCTTTTATTCTGCTTCTACTACAAACCATTTTTCTCTAAGCTCTTCAATTTTTCCTTCTTCAATTAACTCAGTAATAGCTTTATCAAACTTCTCTTTAAGCTCACTGCCTTCAGGGAAAACTGCTGCTTTAGTATCTATTTCTTCAACTACTATTGGGAAGAAAGTTAAATCTTTGTTACGCTGTGTATAATTTTCAGCTACTACATCCTCTATAACGGCTGCATCAAAACGCTTTGTCATTAGCTCTTGAATAACCTCTGGGATTAAGTTGCGGCTCTCGACTTTCATGTCTACTGTTTCTGCTAATTCATTTGCTAGCTCTTCTTGAACAGATGAGATTTGAACTCCAACTGTTTTACCAGCTAAGTCTTCCACTGTTTTAATGCCACTGTCTTTTTTAGTCACTACCATTTGTACTGTTTCGTTGTAAGGAATAGAGAAATCCACAACTTCATCGCGTTCTTCTGTTGGTGACATTCCTGCTAATACGAAGTCTAATTTACCTGCTTGTATCGCTGGGATTAATCCGTTGAAATCAATGTTTTCTACTTCAATCTTATATCCTAGCTTTTCAGCGATTAAATTGGATAGGTCAATATCAAAACCAATAATCTCTTCGCTCTTTGTTGGATCGATAAATTCAAACGGTGGATAGTCAGCTGAAGTCCCCATTTTTAATACTGGTAATTCCTCAGAAGGTGTAGAACCCGATCCAGCATCCTCTTTCGCATCGTCTTTAGTTCCACAAGCAGCTAGTAAAGCAATAATCATTGTTAGCATGATTAGAAATAACTTGTTTTTCATAATGTTTTACCCCTTTATCTCATTTATTTTTATTTCATTTGTATATCGAATAATTGCTTTTTCAAGCATTGTTAAGCCATCATCAATTTGTTCCTTTGTTACCGTTAATGGAGGTATCATACGGATTACTTCACCGACGTTTCCACAAAGATAGAAGAGCACGCCTTCTTCTAGTGCATAGTCAAGAATTTTCATCACGGCTTGTCCATCTGGCTCTCCAGTTTCTATATTAGAGATTTCGATACCAATCATTAAACCGACAGAACGGACATCGCTAATGATTGGATATTTTTCTTTTAGCACGTTTAACTTTTCAGTTGCATATGCTCCTACAACTTTAGAGTTTTCTACTAGGTTCTCCTCATGGAGAATTTCTAGTGTAGTTAAGGCAACTGAACAAGCAATGGGATTTCCACCGAATGTTGTCCCATGCATTCCTAATGGCCACTTCTTCATTAATTCCTTAGAAGCAACGGTTGCACTTAAAGGTAAACCAGACGCAATTCCCTTTGCAATGGCCATAATATCGGGAGTAACCTCGAAATATTGTGCAGCAAACCATTCTCCTGTTCTTCCGAAACCAGTTTGAACCTCATCAAATATTAATAAGATTCCATGCTCATCGCAAATTTCTCGAATTCGCTTCACCCATGATTTAGGAGGGATAATGTATCCACCCTCACCTAGTACTGGCTCTAAAATAACGCAAGCAACCTCTTCTGGAGTTACCTGATGCTTAAAGAGTCTCTTAAAGTCTTTATCTAGCTGCTCTACACAATATACTTCTGGATCCATTCCCTCTGGACAGCTCTTCGCGTCTGCATAAGGAATCTGGTACGATAAATGAGATGGCTGTAAAAATTTTCGATACTTACTTTTAGACGTTGTGACACTTAGTGCACCAAGTGAACGACCGTGAAAGCAGCCCGTAAATGAAACAACATACGGTCTCTCTGTTACAAATTTCGCTAGCTTTAATGCTCCCTCGATAGCCTCTGTCCCACTATTGGCGAAAAAGAAACAGTCTAAATCTCCTGGTAACACTTCTCCAAGATTTTTGGAAAGCTGTAGAATCGATTCGTACATAATAACTCCTGAAGGCCCATGAACTAATTGATCCGCAGCATCTTTAATACTTTGAACTACTTTCGGATGACGGTGTCCGGTATTTGTAACGGCAATACCTGATGTAAAGTCTAAATATTTCTTTCCATCCGCTCCAAAATAGTAGCAGCCTTCCTCTTTAACTATTGGAATATTAGGATGATCCTTTGCCATACTCGGTGCTAAAAAATCTCCCATATTATTATATAAATTTAGCCAGTTATCCATCTTATTCACCCTTACTTTTCATCCACTATCAGATAGCTATTAATTTAGTAATCTGTTTTATTTCTAGCTAATGGATTTTTCTAATATTTATATAATATATGCCTTTATGTATAATTATACAATAGGTAATTTAGGGAAATTAAAAGTTTAAATTTCTCGAATTTTCAATTTAATGAATTTGGGCATTACTATAAGAAGAAAACATGAGGCGGATACATAATCAACCTAGTTTCAGGCACTTGAAGTAGTACAGATATATAGAGGTAAACACTAGTGGTTAGAAGTCATTCTAGGGGAGAGAGAGTACTGGCTCAGACCACGCGTAGCGGATAAACTGCGGCTATGAGGTAGACAAGAAAGCCCCGAAAATTTTTCGGGGCTCTACTCCTCATACCTTAAATATGCTCAGTAACTTCTCGGTTCAATAACCATTGTCCATTTCTCTCTTCCCAATCCTCTATAGTAAAGAATCGAGTCAACTCTTGTCCGTTTTTTTCAATAACCATTTCATAAAATACAACGAATCTGTTAGGATCACGTTGTCTAATAATACGATGCTCGAATCTTTTCTTTGCATCCTGCAACGCTTCCACTGACTCTCTCATTCCCTGTATAGCTTCAGGACGGTCAAAGAATTCTGGTCTTTCCACATGACTATTAAAAAAAGTAACATAGTAATTATTAGTCATGATTTCAAGACCTGCAGTATCCCCTGAATACATTGCTACGTTCCATGCCTCAATGAAGTCATCGTGTGCTTTCGAAAATTGTTCAATTGACGTTTGAAATAGATCTGCCATCATATACCCCCTATGATTTTGTATTCCATTCACGATTCAACATACTGTAAAGAAGTGAATTTCTCCACCCATCGGTTAATAGGATATTCTCTCTTAGTAGTCCTTCTTGCTGCATACCTGCTTTCTTTAAAACCCTTTCCGAAGCACTATTTCTTGCATCACAGGTGGCATAAATACGGTTAAGTTTTAGTTCATTAAATCCATAATCAATTAAAATATTGGCAACTTGAGTAGCTATACCCTTTCCCCAAAAATCTGGATGTATTATATAGCCTATTTCTCCACTTTTGTTAGACAGGTCTATATGAAATAGCTCTCCTGCTCCTATCATTTTGCAGCTTTCTTTATCAATAACTGCAAACACTTACCTATTTCTTTTTTCCTTCTTGGCCTCTGCTAAAACTTCCTCTAAATAAGCTTTAGTGTCCTCTAAACTATTTGGTCCCCATGGTTGGTATTTACAAGCCTCTTCTTTTGATGCATACGAATGAATATCCATAAGATAGTGTTTTGTCATTTCAGTTAAGTATATGGTGCTATTTCCTAGTCCATTCTCCATTTTAGAAATCTCCTATTTCTATTACTCTTTCTTTATTTATTCTCTTTAACCTACTATTTTCCCTTTAATCAACCTAGCAGATTAGTCTTTTTGTGCATATGATATTGTAACTAATTTAGGAGGTTGCTTCATGTCAAATAAATACCTAGATTTACTGTCTTATTTTGGGATTGGAAGTGCGCATCCGGGGGGATTTGGATTAACTCAATTTATATTAGGGAAAGAAAAAATTCAGGCAGCTCAGTCAGTATTAGATATAGGGTGCGGTACAGGAAAGACCTCCGCTTTCTTAGCTACAAAGTATGGTTGCAATGTAACTGCTGTCGATAATCATCCGATTATGATTGAGAAGGCGAGAGAAAGGTTTAAACCATTGGAGGCTGACATTCACTTAATCGAAGGAGATATTATATGTCTACCATTAGAAAGCGACTCATTTGACATTATTATTTCTGAATCGGTCCTTGTATTCACGGATATTGCACTAGCTTTAAGTGAGGCTGCTCGTCTCTTAAAAAAGGATGGAAAGCTACTGTTGATTGAAATGACGGGAGCTTCTAATGCTTCGGAGGAAGT
>NZ_JBAEAP010000575.1:0-6119 GCF_056205495.1 Psychrobacillus sp.
GTATACGTTCAGTTCTGCTAAGGATTATACGAAATTGTTAATAGATGCCATCGCGATAACAGAAAAAAACGGAGTAATTGTTGCCTCCACAAACAATGCAACCTTTGGCATGAAGAAATTTAAGACCTTTGTGGAAAAGGCTTTTAACGAGAGCAATAGAAGCTATGTAATTGAGGATGAGTTCTCGCTACCAAGTGATTTCCGTACTTCCCCTCTCTTCAAAGAAGGTAACTATCTGAAGGTACTTTTCATACGGGCGAAATAAGTAAAGCATAAGCACAACTTAGGCTCGAAATGCTGGGGTAAGAGAAAGGGCAGGTTTTTGGTTACTGCAAGGTTCTTGATTGTTTCCGCAAGATTTAAGCTGATCTGTGCAAGGTTCTCGCTCGTTTCTGCAAGGTTCTCTGCCATCTCTGCAAGGTTTATCTCTTGTTGCAAGATTCTTGCCGGTTTCCGCAAGGTTTAGGCTGATCTCTGCAAGGTTATTACTTGTTTCCGCAAGGTTCTGACCCTTCTCCGCAAGGTTTAGGCTGATTTGTGCAAGGTTCTCTGCCGGAGCCTAATTCGTAAATAGTTTAAGAATAAAAAGGAGGATTGTGACTCAATGAGTCACGATCCTCCTTATTTTTAGATTAAGCTTTTAACTACTTTAGACATTGTTGCTCCATCTGCTTTTCCTGAAAGTAAAGGTTTAGCAATTTTCATTGCGTCACCCATGTTCATTCCCTTAGTAACCCCTGCTTCTGTAAGAGCTGTAGCAATTTCTTCCTCACTTAATTGTTTAGGCAAGAAGCTCTTTAATAATTCCAGCTTGGCTTCCTCTTTCTCAATTAAATCCTCACGCCCCGCATCTTTGGCTCCATCTAATGCTTGGTTCGTTTGTTTTACTTCACGATTTACTACTGCTACTTCCTCTTCTTGCGTTAGAGCAGTACCTTTTTCTTTTTCGGCTTTATCTAAAGCTGCTTTTAAAAGAGTCAATACACCTTTTGATAACACATCTTTATCACGCATCGCTTGCTTCAATTGTTCAAATACTGCTGTTTTTAACATTTAAATACTTCCCTTCTACTTTACGTTCCATGTATTTTATTATAGTCCACCTCTTCTCCTACTGTAAAATTTAGTTGCACCGAGCATATAAGCAAAGTATTATATAAGCAAACACTTATATAAAGGATGGAATACTCTTGGAACAAGAAATCGAACGTGCTGCGAATCTTTTCAAGCTACTCGGTGATAAAACAAGACTTACTATGCTTAAAATGCTTGAATCACACGATTACTGTGTTTGCGAATTTGTGGAGATTTTCAAGACGAGTCAGCCTGCAATTAGTCAGCATTTAAAAAAGTTAAAGGATGCAGGCTTAGTTCAAGAGTCTAGGAGAGGCCAATGGATTATTTATTCACTAAATAGAAATCAGGAGCTCTTTTCACTCGTAAAAAGCTTGCTCGAACATTTGCCAAATCAAGACTTTTACCTTGAACAGCTAGAGGAACAAGGAAGACGTATTTCATGTAAGTAATTATTGGAGGTTTATATATTGTCACCACTTATTTTAGCAGCAACTATTTTTATCGTTACTTTGATTTTTGTCATTTGGCAGCCTAGAGGCTTGAATATCGGCTGGTCTGCCTGCGCAGGAGCGGTTGTCGCGTTATTAGTTGGCGTGGTCGGATTTAATGATGTCCTAACAGTAATAGACATCACCTGGAATGCTACCCTCTCTTTTATAGCAATTATTCTAATTTCATTGATATTAGATGAAATTGGTCTATTTGAATGGGCTGCCCTTCATATGGCTAGAGTAGCAAAAAGCAATGGTATTAAAATGTTTGTCTATGTCAGTCTACTAGGGGCGGTAGTTGCGGCGTTCTTTGCTAATGATGGAGCTGCTTTAATCCTTACCCCTATCGTATTGGCAATGGTTCGCAACTTAAATTTTACAGAGAAAATGATTTTTCCTTTTATTATGGCTAGTGGTTTTATAGCCGATACGACTTCTTTACCCTTTGTCGTCAGTAATCTAGTAAATATCGTTTCTGCTGATTTCTTTGACATTGGATTTATAGAATATGCATCTCGAATGATTTTGCCAAATATATTTTCTTTAATTGCCACTATTACAGTTTTGCTGGTTTACTTTAGAAAAAGTATCCCGAGAACGTACGACTTAACCATGCTTAAACAGCCTAAGGAGGCTATAAAAGATACGTCTATGTTCCGCTTGTCCTGGTATGTGCTTGCTATTCTATTAGTCGGCTATTTCACAAGTGAGTTTATAGGGTTACCTGTGTCATTTGTAGCTGGCGTGGTTGCCATATTTTTTATCGTTATGGCAAGAAAGAGTTCCGTTGTCGATACTCGCACGGTAATTAAAGGTGCACCATGGAATATTGTCTTCTTTTCTATTGGTATGTATGTAGTTGTTTACGGACTAGGAAATGCAGGATTGACTCATGCCTTGGCGGGGGTTATTGAGACTGCTGCTGGATATGGCTTATTTACTGCAACCATGTCTATGGGGTTCATCGCTGCGTTTCTATCATCCATTATGAACAATATGCCTACGGTAATGATTGATGCGCTTGCAATCGCTGAGACCAATACTACTGGTACAATCCGAGAGGCACTTATTTATGCCAATATTATTGGCTCTGATTTGGGACCAAAAATTACACCTATCGGATCTCTTGCAACACTTGTATGGTTGCATGTCCTTTCTCAAAAAGGCGTTAAAATATCTTGGGGAATCTATTTTAAAACAGGTCTCATGTTAACAGTCCCTATTTTATTCATCACACTATTGGGCTTATATCTTTCCTTACTAGCCTATTAACTAAAGGAGCAAAACTACAATGGCCAACAAAATCATATACTTTTTATGCACCGGTAACTCATGCAGAAGTCAAATGGCAGAGGGTTGGGCAAAACAATATTTAAGTGACGAATGGATTGTAAAAAGTGCTGGAATTGAAGCACACGGCCTAAATCCTAATGCTATAAAGGCCATGAATGAGATAGATATCAATATTTCCAATCAAACCTCAGATCTTATTGACATGGACACACTCCATCACGCCGAATTAGTTGTTACTCTATGTGGCGATGCTGCCGACAAATGTCCAGTAACACCACCCCATGTGAAAAGAGTACACTGGGGATTTGATGACCCTGCTAAAGCAAAAGGTTCTGAAGAGGAAAAATGGAGCGTCTTCCAACGAGTTCGCGATGAGATTGGTGAAAGAATTAAGCACTTTGCGAAAACGGGTGAATAAGTATGATTTCGAGCAAATACGCTCGAAATTCTCATTAATTAGTTGCACTTTACAAGTAATGACCATATACTTTAGATAGAGGTGAACTACATGGATAACAAACGGGAGCTATTTCAAATACTGACGCGTCGCTTTGGACTATTAAACAAAAATTGTTGTTCAGTAGGTTCTGCTGATATTTCAACTATTCAAAGCCATATTCTATACGAAATTGATAAACACCCTGATCGTTCTATGCAACAAATTGCAGATATTCTTGCAGTGGATATCACTACTTTTAGTCGACAGATTCAAACATTAATTAAAATGGAATTAGTAAAGAAATGTCCATCCCCTAAAGACAAGAGAGTGTACCTGCTTTCTTTAACCACTCAAGGAAAGTTTGTCGCTACAACAATCGATCAATCGATGAATGACTATTTAGAGGAAGTATTTTCACATATGAATGAGTTTGAAAAAGAAACTGTCATACGCTCCATTCAATTATTGAATCAGGCAATGGCCAAATCGACAGTATGCTGTACTCCGTTACTTTAAGCAAGCGAAAGCTTGCTTGATAAAATATTATATAGTTGCAAAGTGCAAATAAAAAAACAGGAGGTTACTATTATGAATCAAATTAAATTAACGCCGATTAACACAGGATGCTGTTCTTCTACTCCTGAAAAGATTGAACCGAACAAAGATCTACCTATAGCCATTATTGGTGCTGGACCCATTGGCTTGGCAGCAGCTGCTCACTTAGTAAATGCAGGAGAACACTTTATCGTTCTTGAAGCTGGAAGTACTGTTGGACACCATATTTCTTCTTGGGAACATGTACGTTTGTTTTCTCCATGGCAATATAATGTAGATAAGGTTGCGGAGAAATTGTTGGAGAAACAGGGATGGATTGCACCAAATCCTGAGCATCTCCCTTCAGGTAAAGAACTAATTACCAGCTATTTAGAGCCTTTAGCAAATATACCCGAAATAAAGTCTTCACTTTCGCTTAACACGAAGGTAGTATCTATTAGCAAAAAGGAATTAGACAAGATGAAAACTGCCAATCGATCAGATGTACCCTTCATTTTGTACGTAGAGCAAGCGGGACAATTAAAGAGAATGGAGGCACGAGCAGTTATTGACGCAACTGGAACGTGGTCTTCCCCCAATCCGATTAATGCCGACAACATATGGACAAAAGCTGAAAAAGATTTAAAAGACCATATTTATTACGGAATTCCTAATGTACATGGCGCTGCTCTAGACAAATATAAAGGAAAACGAGTAGCTGTTGTTGGTGGTGGTCATTCAGCTATTAATTCGATTTTAGAGCTAGCTCAATTAGATGAAGAAGTTGAAATCATGTGGATTATGAGAAAGAGGAACGTAGAAGCGGCATTTGGAGGAGAAGACAAGGATGCCCTGGCAGCTAGAGGTGAATTAGGCAGTAAAGTACACCAGCTAGTAGATGCCGGCAAAGTGCGGGTATTCACACCATTTCTTATTCACCACTTAGCTAAAACAAAAAATGGAATCATTATAGAAGGTGAATCTCAGGGGCAGGTTACCACTCTACCTCCCGTCGATGAAATTATTGCAAACACAGGTAGTCGACCGGATTTTTCTTTAACAAGAGAGATTCGATTGGATATCGATCCAGTAACTGAAAGCGTGACAGCGATCGCCCCATTAATAGATCCAAATATCCATAGCTGCGGAACTGTTCGCCCCCATGGAGAAGAGGAATTAAGACAGCCTGAAAAGAACTATTATATTGTTGGGATGAAAAGTTATGGTCGTGCCCCTACATTTCTAATGGCAACTGGATACGAGCAAGTGCGCTCTATCGTTGCGTATTTAACTGGAGATTTGGTTGCGGCCAAAAAGGTAGAGTTAGATTTACCTGAAACGGGAGTCTGCAGTGTGAATATTCAAGACCCTACTTCTAGCTGCTGTTAAGCTTTTTTGATATTGTCTCTGGACAGTCATCCATTTGGGGTTCGAAAAATTGGAAAAAAGCCTGTCTCTGCAAATTTTATAGGGAGAGGTCTTTCTCCTCATCCAATTGAGTAAAATTACAAGATACTAATAGTAGCTATCAACTTTTTAATAGCAAACAAGGAGGTATCTTAGTGAGTAAGAAAGAAATTCTGCAAAATGGGGTCAATCAGGTTTTTTACGAAGAAGAATGGTACCCACCGATATCAGAGGCGTTAAAGAATCTTACCGCTGCACAAGCTTGTTGGCGACCAGAGGGAAAAGCAGCTAATACGATTTGGGAAAATGTAAGCCATTTACTGACCTTTAAAGAGCGATTGATTTCTCGCTTACATCATGATGACACCTTTGTTGTTCCACAAAATAATGATGAAACATTTGCCCAAGGTGGAGCTAACGATGAGGGTGCTTGGCAAGAAACAGTGAATCGAACGCTTGAAGTACATGATGCCTTACAATCTACCCTGGCATCTCTTCAAGAAGCAGAATTGGATCAACCTTCTCCTTCACTGCCAGTTTGGCAACAATATCTAAATATTCTTTTACACGATGCTTATCACACAGGACAAATTATACAACTTCGTAAGCTACAAGGTTCCTGGCCAGCTAAACGTTCAGATTTATAAACAATGAGTAAATAGATTAAGTTCACATACAGCAAAATACTTTAAAAGAAAGAAAATCAAACCATTATAAGCTCAATTTCTCCGTATAAAAATTGAGAAATTGAGCTTTTATACTACCCTAGCCCATTGCATCAACTAATTCTCCAGGTTTAAAATCTCCCCTAGATAACCTAGCCTATATAAACGCTTTCGCATGTTCCGGCTGCTGGTTCATAAAAACAATGATCTTTA
>NZ_JBAEAP010000576.1:0-7137 GCF_056205495.1 Psychrobacillus sp.
AAAAATTCATATGCTATTACCATTATTTACATAGGGGTAATAATTTCACTCTTCTATAATATTCTAGTATAATAAAAAACAATATATTATTTTAAGATAGTTTATTTTTATGCACAGTATTAAGGGGGGGGGATAAAGAAATGAAAAAGAAAAATCGTATAAGAATTGGGCTTGCTTGGCAAATTTTAATCGGCTTGATTTTAGGTATTATTGTAGGCGCTATATTTTATGGTAACGATAATATTCTAAAATATATCACTCCAGTTGGGACGATCTTCATGAATATGATTAAAATGATTGTAGTCCCAATTATTATTTCGACATTAATTGTTGGTGTAGCCGGTCAAGGTTCTTTAAAACAGGTTGGAAAACTTGGTGTTAAAACACTTGTTTATTTTGAAATCATTACAACGGTTGCCATTATTCTAGGTATATTATTAGCTGATATAACGCAGTTTGGTAGCGGTGTCGATATGAATGAGTTAACAAAAGGAGATATTTCTTCGTATGTTGAAACAACAGAAGAAATGTCTAAAGAAGATCATAGCATAATGGATACAATTGTAAATATTGTACCGACAAACATTGTCTCCTCAATGGCAGCAGGGGACATGTTGCCAATCATCTTCTTCTCCGTATTGTTTGGTCTAGGGGTTGCAGCTATTGGTGATAAAGGCAAACCGGTATTAGCATTAGCGCATGGTGTAGCCGACGCGATGTTCTGGGTAACGAATTTAATTATGAAATTTGCGCCAATTGGTGTTTTTGCATTAATCGCAACGACTGTTTCCACATTCGGGTTATCTTCTTTAATTCCATTAGGGAAACTAATGATTTTAGTTTATTTTGCGATGATTTTCTTTATTGTAGTTGTATTGGGCATAACGGCTAAAATTGTTGGGTTAAGCATATTCCGCATTATTAAAATGATTAAAGACGAGCTCATATTAGGATTTTCCACTGCAAGCTCTGAAACTGTATTGCCGCGTATTATGCTGAAAACAGAAAAAGCAGGTGTACCAAAAGATATTGGGTCATTTGTTATCCCAACAGGTTATTCGTTTAACTTAGATGGCTCTACTTTATACCAAGCAATTGCAGCATTATTCATTGCACAAATGTACAATATTGATTTGTCTTTATCAAATCAAATTATTTTAGTTTTAACGTTAATGGTCACATCGAAAGGTATAGCAGGTGTGCCGGGAGTATCGTTTGTTGTGCTTCTTTCAACACTTGGTGCAGTAGGTATTCCGTTAGAAGGACTAGCTTTCATTCTTGGAATTGACCGTCTATTAGATATGATGCGTACAGTTGTTAACATATGTGGTAATACATTAGCAGCATTAGTCATGGCGAAATGGGAAGGCCGTCTTGACATGGACAAGTATAATAACTACTTTAATAAGGAAACAGCAGATGCTTCAGTTAAAGAGAATTAATTGTATAAAAGTAAACAGATGTATCAAGGTTTAGAATAAGTTGGTACCGTGCTAGAAAAGCGCTTAAAATCCTTTTACGTTAAGGGTCTTAGGCGCTATTCTTTTTTCTGAGGAGTCGTTTATCTTTTTGCTTCATTGCATGTAAATCCACTGCTTTAATTGAGTCTGTTTTCCTGGTAGCAAAACATACAGATTTCCTTGCTTAAAATTGACAGGATGTATACAATCGTATACAATTTTATGTATACGATTGTATACATAAGGGGGATGAAAAATGAAAAATGATTCCCATAGAGAAAGACTCACCGATCACTGTGAAGACCAAAATGGTCCTTGTAGAGGTAGTGGAAAAAGACGTGGAGCAAAAACGTTTCGTCGGGGAAGAGCTTTGGCCTTCTATGAGATAATGCAAACTAAATCTAATTCTCTAAAAAGACAGCTCGCTACTCCCGAGCTACAGTCCGTGAACTCAGTGTTAGTGGGGGAGCTAAAGGCTGTAGAAATGTTAATGGATGAATTTGCCCAGTTATTTGAATTAGTAGAAGTTGATGAAAAAGATCAACAGAATGAAGTGGAAGAATCAGGACAGTAATAAGAAAGATATTACATATATTCGTAATAATTTGGAGGGATGACAATGTTCGTACAAATACGAAAATGGACAGTAACAGAAGGAAATTCAGATAAGGTACTAGAACGCTTTAAGAAAAAACCAGATCAAGGACCGTCTTTAATTGAACAAAGAGAAGGTTTTATCGGACGTGAACTCTTAGTAAAAAACGTTCGACGTGGTGAAGAGGAAGTAGTAATGATCGTTCGCTGGGAATCAGAAGAGGCATGGAAAGCATGGGAAAAGAGTCCTGAGCATATCGCTGGTCACAAAAATAAAATAAAAGAGCACGGTGGAAAACCACCGAAGCCTGAATATGTGATTTCCATGGAACATGGTAACTATTCAGTAGTTGAATAAGTTGTTAAAAAGAGCAAGCTATTAACCTAGCTTGCTCTTTTTGTTTTAGAAGAATCCTAGCTAGAGTTATCTCTACTTAATAATGAATCTCTCCAATGTAACGAAGATCTTAAATATAAATAAACAGTTTTTATTTTAACAAGACATCCATTCTAAGGTTGCTTAAGAATAGTTCTTCAAGTTTATATCTATTTTACCTTATAAACACTTTAAAAGTTGTCAAAACTAGAAAGTATTATAAAACGTTAGAAGGTATGAACTTGAAAAAAGTCGGTCCAATAAGTATTTTACACGTTGTTGCTTTATCCATGACTATGATTGGATTAAAAAATCATGTCACTATTCTACCTCCTATTCTAGAGGTAGGAGGTAGAGATGGGTGGATGTCTGTCATACTGGCTGCAGTAGTCATGTTCTTCTGGATTTTTATACTTGTTTATATTTATAAGCAAGCTAAACAGAAGCCATTGATGGAGTGGCTTCAGGAGGCAACAGGTCCCAAAACTAGTACAATTTTTCGTTATGTAGTAGGGATCTATCTGTTCGTATTGGCGGTCTTTACAATGCGTGAAGCGATGCAATGGGTGAAAACAACCTTTTTGCCTACCACCTCCATTATTGTCTTATTAATAATTTATATCGTTTTGTGCATCCTATTAGCAACTAGCAGTATCCAAACTATTGCTATAGTAAATGTCATGGTCTTGTTTGGTGTTTTAGTTTTAGGTTTTTTTGTAGCCTTTGTGAATATTCAAGTGAAGGATTATTCGTTACTACGCCCTTTTTTGGAGCATGGCTGGGAGCCAGTACTAAAAGCCAGTGTTTTTCCTGCCGCAGGTTATATAGAGCTAATACTACTTCTCTTTTTACAACAACATATTAAGGACAAAATGAGATGGTTCCATTTTGCAATCATTTTATTTTTGTTAATGGGTCTAACCATAGGTCCTTTATTAGGTGCTATTACAGAATTTGGGCCAGATGAGGCTGCTGAGCAAAATTATCCGGCATATGAGGAATGGGGTTTAGTTACTATTGGAGAGTTCATTGAACATCTAGACTTTTTTTCCATCTATCAATGGCTAACCGGTGCCTTTATACGTGTTGGACTTCTCTTATTCATCACAGTTGACCTACTTAAAATGAATAAAAAGAAATCTGTCTGGGTCATATTAGCCCCGGCGTTCTTTATCCTTTGTATGATTTTAACCGTAATAAATGATAATTTATTTCTTTTCATCAAAGGTAATTACTTTCTTATAGCTACTTTCGTATTCTTTTTACTCGTATCAATCTTCCTGTTCTGGATTGCTTTCTTTCATAAAAAAACAACTAAAAAAGAGGAAAAACGTAGGAAAGGAGGTAAACAAAGTGAAATCACCGGAGGGGATACTAAATCTTCAAACAATAAAGGAACTATTCAAGAAGAATGAAGATGTCATATTTCAGTTGTACAACTATGGGAAATATAAAGTCCATTTTATAACCTGTGATTCTATGATCAATCTTCAACTATTAAATGAGACCATTGTTCCTCGCGTACAAGAAACGTGTAGTGAGGTTGGCGAGGAACCACTTGAAGAGTTCATTTTGAATAAGCTTCATATACCAGATTTACAAAAGGTTGAGACAAAAGAAGATTTAATCTCAAGAATCTTTAATGGTTATCTAATTCTACATTTTGAGGATGAAAATCTTACGCTCTCAAGTAATATTGCTAAAAAGCCGAATAGAAATCCTGAGGAATCTAGGATGGAAGTACTTATTAAGGGTCCGAGGGATAATTTTATTGAGGATATATCAGTTAATATTGCTTTAATAAGAAAAAGATTACCTACTAATTCCTTGAACGTAGAAAAACTCGAATTAGGGAAAAGGACAAAAACGACTGTTGCTGTACTTTATATGGATGATATTGCTAATAAGGATATTCTGAAAGATATTATGAGTCAATTAAATGAAGTGGATATTGATATCGTTTTTAGTGGTGAACTGCTACTAGAAACGATAAATAAAAGATCTCCTGTCTTCCCAAGAAATGATTATACCGGTCGGCCAGACTTTGCTGTACAAGCCTTAGTAAGGGGAAGGTTTGTTATCCTAGTAGATGGTGTCTCTTATGTAGTCATTACTCCTGTCAATTTGTTTTTGCTTTTAAAAGCTGGCGAAGACGTAGAATATCCAAGCGCTTTTAGTAGTGCTGAAAGAGTGCTGAGGATAATTGGATTAATGATAGGATTAGCCCTACCAGCTTTTTGGCTAGCACTGACAACTTTTCATCAGGATCAATTACCCTTTCAACTATTAGCCACCGTTGTTCAAAATAATTCTGGTCTTCCATTGCCTTCTGCCCTTGAAATGCTGACGATGCTAGTTATGTTTGAGTTGTTTAGAGAGGCAGGCTTAAGATTGCCAACGGTTATTGGTGGAACCATTAGTGTGGTAGGTGGCCTAATTGTAGGAGATGCAGCTATAAGAGCAGGTTTGACAAGCCCCGCAATGATTGTTGTGATCGCTATATCTACCATTGCTACCTTTACCTTAGTAAATCAGTCGCTTGTCACAGCTGTAAGTATTGTCCGGATAATACTCATATTGATTACTTCTATATTGGGATTGTTTGGATTTTTTATTTCTTTGTATTTTTTACTGCTTTATTTATCAAGCATAAGAATATTTGGAGTTCCGTATATGAATATTGCGACGGATTTGAGTTGGTCTACTATTAAAAGGTCGCTATTAAGGCCTGCACCCAAAAACTATAAAGAGCGTCCGCACGCTTTAAATCCTCAGGATTCTACTCGACTTGGAGGAGCAGATGATGAAGAGAAAAATTAAACAGTTATGCATACTTTGCTGTTTACTACCTTTACTATCCAGCTGTTGGGATGTGGATGAACCAAATAGAATACGATATATCTATGCAATAGGGATTGATTATAAAGAAGATAAATATGAAATACATGCTCAAATTATCAACTTCGTTAATATTGCAAAAACAGAGCAACCAAATCAGGATGCTATTCAGGTGGAAGTTGGTAAGGCTAAAGGGGACACTATGGAAGAGGCTTTCTTTAACCTGTATAAATCCATGGATTTGAAGTTGTTCTGGGGACATATGACGTATATGGTTCTTTCTGAAGAAGCGCTTAAAGAAGGAAGGGCTAATGTTATTATTAACTCCTTTTTAAGATACAGGGAGATTAGATACCAAACTTGGATATATACCACGAAAGATCCAGTCGGTGAGGTGATGTTGTTAACACCTCTTTTTAACAGTGCCATGACGAGGCTTAAACTAGCCGATCCAATGAGTTCCTATCAACAAGAGTCCTTTATAGAACCTATTGATTTCCGAAAGCTAGTTATCCGATTAAATGAACCTAGCTATGAAGTAAGCATTCCCTATATAAAAATAGATGATAATTGGGAGACCGAAAAAGAAAAAGATAAACTACCAAAATTCGAAGGGGTAGGTATCGTTACTCCTCATGAATTCAAAGGCTTTATATCAGGTGAACAAGTTAACGGATTACAATGGATGACTAAGGAAACCAAAAGTGGTGAAATTAGCATTCATCGTGACGATAAGTTTGTTTCAGTTATAATTGATAACCTCAAAATAAAAGTAAAACCTAAAGTACAAGGAGACGAAGTGAAATTTGAAGTAAAATTAAATATGAATGCTTTATTAAGTGGCTTCGAGGGGAAAATTACCGAGAAAGAGATTCGTCATTTTGTTAGAAAACAAATAAAAAAAGAAATTGAAGAAACCTATCTAGCAGGACTGGAAAAAGACGTGGACATTTATCGTTTCTCAGAATATTTATACAGAAGTGACTTGAAAAACTGGAAAAGGTTACAGAAGAATGGAAAAGTCCCCTTGACAGAAAACTCTATTAGCAGCATAACAATAGAGGTTAATAAAGTCTATACAGGGAGAAAAGCTTTTAAAGAGACGATTCAATAGCTTAATTGCTTTTTAATAAAGGAAGTATGGGGATAGAATAGTAAATAATGTTCTATTTTCCTTATTAATTTATAAAAATTGATTAATACCCTTGACAATAAATCAAATATACATGATAATAAATATTGTCTTTCCAGTATTTTAATTCGGAAAGAAAATATTGTCTCAGTAGCTCAGCTGGATAGAGCAACGCCCTTCTAAGGCGTCGGTCGGGAGTTCGAATCTCTCCTGGGACGTAGATGGGTTCAGATGATCGAAGTTTGAACCTAACTAAAAGTGCTTCAAATCCTTTTATATAAAAGGGATTTGGGGCATTTTTTCTGTCTTTTGGCTCCTTGTTTTAAATGTGTCACTAAGCAAAATAAATAAAGAGCAGAACTACCAAATTTACTTCTTGGCAAAATTAAAATCTTTATAAGAAAAACATGTATGAAGATAAATTGAAAAAGCTAGGTTATACTATAAAAATGACTTTATTGCCTACCTAAACGAGTTCTTTACTGCTCTCTATATATGCAATAACTTTTTTAATTTAAATTAAATCATCATTTTTAATAATACTGGGATCTGTGGTTGAAGAAGAATCCCATTATGAGAGGGCTGGAATATTAATATGACTAAAAATTTTTGGCAGGAATTGCCTAAACCTTTTTTTGTACTTGCACCAATGGAAGATGTGACAGATGTAGTTTTTCGTCAGGTTGTTAGTAAAGCAGGTAGACCTGATGTATTCTTTACGGAATTTACAAACACGG